>NZ_DJJJ01000050.1:0-140476 GCF_002434085.1 Acinetobacter sp. UBA6571
CACGCTGTTTACCACGAAAATCTGCTACTTCGCCTTTAGGATCTACTGTAAAAATAACGCCGTTATCGACTGCGAGTCGTAACCGGAGTGGATCAGCTTCATCGGTAGAAGAAACATTTTGCGAAAATACAGGCACCAGACTTTTTGCTTGCGCAAGCTTTGGCAGTGGATTCGGTTTGGCCTCTTCTACTTTAATTTTATTACTTGAGCAACCGATCAGCGCAGCTGATAATACTGCCATTGCAAATGATATTTTATATTTTCTATCCATTAAGACTCATCCACTTGTGTTTCCAAAATAGGGCGTTCGATTGCAGGATCATCAACTAAAACGCCTACACTTTCGAGTTTAATTTGTAAAATTTGTCGTTCTTTTTTACGCTCAGCAAGTGCATCCCATGCGCTCTGATAAGCTTTTCTTGCTGAGGCAATATCATTTTTTGCCACATACACGTCGCCACGTGCTTCTTCAGCAGTAGCTTTAAAAGCCGGATCAGTTACATCAGCCAGAGTATTAAGTGCCGCATCATATTTGTTTTGAGCCAATTGGGCATAAGCCAAGCGCAGTTTCAATACATGAACCAGACCTTCATCCTTGAGTTTAGTCGCTTCCACCCGCTTGAGTGCTTTTTCTGCTGCAGCATAATCACCACGGTCATAAGCCTGCTTAGCCATTACAAACTGGGCCTGAAGTGCATGTACAGAATCAGGCGCTTCTTTCACAATCTTGTCAGCAGATTGTGAAAGTGCATTCAGGGCATTAATATCCTGACTATTTACATTTCTGGCTTCATCCATAAGCTGCTGCACCTTGGCAGTACGCATCTGGTTCTCAGCCAGAGTTTTCTTTTGCCAGTATTCCCAGCCAAAAAAGGCAATTAACGCAATTAAAATACCGCTAATAATGGCAGAGCCATATTTTTTGGTAAATGACTTTAAATTATCTAGCTGGTCTTCATCACTTAATGCGTTCATGTGATTATCCTTTTTTGTTTATATTCTCGGCTTATTCGGAGGCAAGCTGTTCAATCAGGTACGGCGTAAGATTATCTATTTCAACTTCAACCTGCTCTGCATTTTCCAGACGTTTTACTGTCAGCTTCCGGTTTTCCCATTCGCGCTGCCCCAGAATCACGGCAAAAATTGCTCCAGACTGATCGGCCTTTTTCATTTGGCTTTTCATGCTGCCCTGTGATCCGGTTTTTAGGCGGAATGGACTGTTAGCTGCCTCAAACTGGTTACGGAACTGTTCTGCCATGACTAGGACTTTCCCCTGATAAGCAGGTTCTGCCAGCAAGAATATCTCGCAGTCACGCACGGCAGTATTATCTTCAACCTGTTCAAGCAGAAGTAATAAACGTTCCATTCCCATAGCAAAACCCACAGCCGGTACAGACTGGTCTGCTTTACCTTTAAGCTGGCCTACTAAACCGTCATAACGGCCGCCGGCACACACTGTGCCCTGTGAGCCTAAATGAGTGGTGGTCCATTCAAAGACAGTTTTGTTGTAATAGTCGAGACCCCGTACCAACTTTTGATTAATGACAAAACTAATGCCTGCATCAGTCAAATACTGTTGCAACAGGTTAAAGTGCGCCAATGTTTCCTCACCCATAAAGTCATGAAGTTTTGGCGCATTTTCTAAAATAGATTGAGTTTTAGCATCTTTGGAATCCAGAATTCGCAAGGGATTCGTGGTTAAACGGCGCTGTGAATCTTCATCCAGATCTGCTTTATGTGATTCTAGAAATCCGACCAGTGCTGCACGATAAGCTGCACGTTCATCAGCTTCACCCAAGGTATTTAGCTCTAACTGAACTTTGTCTGCCACCCCCATACGTTTCCACAGACGTGCAGTCATCAGAATCAGCTCTGCATCCATATCTGGCGTTGCTACACCAAAAGTTTCGACCCCAAACTGATGAAACTGACGATAGCGGCCTTTTTGCGGTTTTTCATAACGGAACATCGGACCGATATACCACACACGAGGCGTCGCTCCGCGCAGCAGGTTATGCTCAAGCATTGCACGCACACAGCCTGCCGTTCCTTCAGGACGTAATGTCAGAGACTCCGGCGGATTACCTTTGTCCAGAAATGTATACATCTCTTTTTCAACAATATCGGTTGCATCACCGATCGAACGTTTAAACAGATTCGTCTGTTCAACTATCGGCAAACGGATTTGTTGATAGCCATATGCATCCATCAAAGATGACAGATGCTGCTCTAGACGTCTCCAGGCCGGGGTCTGTGCTGGAAGAATGTCATTAAAACCTTTGATTGCGACAATTGAACTCATGATGAACTACGAATGATCTCTTTAGATTTAGCTTCTTCAAGCTCGGAAACACGTTGACGAACCATAGTTTCGATTTCATCAACCAGCTGATTGGTATCAATTAAATGACTTTTTTCACCATTACGGTACACCAGTGAACGTGGACTTGCACCCACTACACCAATATCGGCTTCTTTAGCCTCGCCCGGACCATTGACCTTACAGCCAATTACGGAAACATCCATAGGTGTACGGATATCTTCCAGACGCTCCTCTAAAGCCTGCATAACTTTAATCACGTTGAATTCCTGACGTGAGCAGCTTGGACAGGCAATAAAGTTGATACCATTGGAGCGCAGACTGAGCGATTTTAAAATATCAAAACCGATTTTAATTTCTTCTTCAGGTTCAGCCGCCAGGGAAATACGCATGGTATCTCCGATGCCTTCCATTAACAAACCGCCTAGCGCAATGGCGGATTTGACAGAGCCTGTCCGGTAGACACCTGCCTCAGTCACACCTAGATGCAGCGGATTATCAATCTGCTGTGACAAGAGGCGATAAGCATCCATAGTCAGAAATACATTAGAAGCTTTAACCGAAACTTTAAACTCCTGAAAATTCAGGCGATCAAGAATGTCAATATGGCGCATCGCTGACTCAAGCAATGCCTGCCCGGTCGGTTCACCATATTTTTTCTGAATGTCCTTTTCCAGTGAACCAGCATTTACTCCAATACGCATAGAGATATCATGATGTCTGGCTGCAGCGACTACTTCACGGATTTTGGCTTCAGAACCAATATTTCCAGGATTAATACGCAGGCAATCTGCGCCAAAATCAGCAACAGCCAAGGCAATTTTATAGTCAAAGTGAATGTCAGCCACCAAAGGCACACTTACTTGCTTACGGATTTCACCAAATGCCTTTGCCGCTTCCATACTTGGCACTGAAACCCGCATGATATCCGCTCCAACATCTACACAGCGCTGAATCTGTGCAACTGTTGCAGCCACATCACAGGTTTCGGTATTGGTCATACTCTGGATACTGATGGGAGCATCACCTCCCACATACACTGAACCGACACGGATTTTACGTGTCGGCCGGCGTTTAATCGGATTTTCAATCATTGCATCGCTCTACTGTTGCGAATTAGCGAGACAAACGGAATTCTGCTTTTCCGTTCACCGTATATGGAGACAATGAAATCTGCTCACTATTTAAACTGAGTGATACTGCGGTCGCATCATCAAGACGGATCTGATATGGGCTTTCACCGCTTAGTGTCAGGGTGGAATCCTGACGTCCTGTCGCCAGCACCTTACCTGTCGCATCAACTATATGAACAGAGGTAGGCCGGGTAAAATTCAAGACCAGCTGATCACCAGATGCTGCTGCATTCGGACTGTTATCCAGATCAACAACCTGAACCTCTGACTGGGCTACAGCTGGACGCTCAGTTTCGTCCTTTTTACCTGATGTCCAATTCTGGATAGCAGCCACCACCAGCCAGACTAGCAGTAGAATCACAGCTGCCACAATAGCCCGTTTTATCCATTTCCGGTTACGGTCACTGTTAGAACCAGGCAGTTTACCCATAATTTTAATCGGGGAGTTATTCAGTGCATGATTTGGCAGCAGGCCGGTATCATTGGCATAAATCTCATCAAACCGCTGGATAATAGCAGTTGCATCCGTACCCAGATATTTAGCATAAGAGCGGTAATAACCTTTAATAAATGCTGCCTCAGGCAGGGTTTTATAATCATCCTGCTCAAGCGCCTTCAAAGTCTTTAAAGGTATTTTAAGGTCAGCCGCCACAGTTTCAAGTTCAAGGTTTTTTGCAATACGGATATGGCGTAAATACTCACCAGGACGTTGAACATTTCCTAACGCATTCGGCGCTACGTTAGAGCTAGAACCAGTAGGTTGCTGTGAATTAGGATTTACTTCCATACGGCCTCAGTACTGTGCTGTAATTGCAAATAACGTTGATATTCTTGGCTGTCCGGGAACAAGGCACGTAACTGGTTCACCAAAACTTGTGTTCCCATTTTATCATCATTGGCACGCGCAATTCGAATTCCGATCCAAAGAGCACGCGCACCCTGATTCTTTTGCCCTACACGACGCACATATTGTTCATAAAGCTGTGTAGCAGCAGGAATCTGTTGCCGCAAATAGAAAATTTCCGCTAACTCTAACATTGAAATGGAAGAATCGCGGTTAGCTTGCAATGCCTGTTTGAATGTTTTTTCAGCATTCGCAACATTGCCGAGCTTAAGATAAATTCGTCCCAGATTTTCAAGCGCCTGGTAACGCTGCTCATAGCCTAAAGTTGCACCAGCAATTTCCAGTTGTTCGATCGCATCTTTATAACGACCGATCTGGTACAAATAGGCGCCATAATTATTACGCGCCTGTGCATTTTTAGGCTCAATTGAAATAGAGCGTCTGAAATAACTCTCAGCCTTGTCCAGATTTAGCTGACTCCCCTCTTGCTGGAGCAGTACTCCCATCATCATGTTCGCAGTGGCGTCTCTGGAATCAACTTCAAGTGCCTGGTCTAGTGCCCGTTTAGCAGCATCCAGATCACCCGATTTAATATATTCCGCTGCCAGCTGGGTTCGAACCTTGACTGCCTTTTCTGGATCCTTACTGAGGGTATCAGGAGTCTGGCAAGCAGTAACAAGCAAGGCCGACAAAGTCACTGTAAGTAATACAAATGTTTTATACACCGGCTTTCTCAACTGCTTTTCTCCTCTCAGGTTTATCTATCCATGAGAGCGCATAATTTCATTGCGCTCTGCTACTTTCTTTTTCCATTGTTCAGCACGACGGGTACGGTCCGCAACCTGTCCCACCAGCTGGCCGCAGGCTGCATCGATATCATCACCACGAGTCTGACGAATCGTACACACAAAACCCGCATCCGACAAAGCTTTTTGAAAAGCAATAATACGGTTGCGGCTAGAGCGGCCATAAGGAGCATGCGGGAACGGATTAAACGGTATGAGGTTAATTTTGCTTGGCAGGTTCTTTAACAGCCTGATCATCTGCTGGGCATGCTCAAGTGAGTCATTTACCCCGTCCAGCATGACATATTCAATCGTAACGTGTTTGCGTGCACTTTCATTGCCATCTTTATTGATGTAACGCTGACAGGCAGCAATCAGCTGCGCCAACGGATACTTTTTATTGATGGGAACCAGCTCATTACGCAGTTCATCATTTGGCGCATGTAAAGAAATTGCCAGGGCTACATCAATATCCTGTGCCAGCTGGTCAATTTTAGGCACTACACCTGAAGTCGACAATGTGACACGGCGCTTGGACATCCCATAAGCAAAATCATCCAGCATAATATGCATGGAGCTTAAAACCGCATCATAGTTTAAAAGCGGTTCGCCCATTCCCATCATGACCACATTGGTCACGGAGCGGGTGCGTTCAGCTACCGGTACATCTTCCATATAAGACTGGTTAGCTACCCATAACTGCCCGATAATTTCATCAGGTGTTAAGTCACGCTGAAAACCCTGTTTACCGGTAGAGCAAAACGAGCAGTCCAAAGCACAACCGACCTGTGAAGAAATACATAGGGTTTTGCGCAAACCGGTCTTATCTTCTGCTGGAATCAGTACGGTTTCTACCAGTGAGCCTGTGCCATCTCCAACACGAAAAACCCATTTACGCGTACCGTCTTTAGAATAATGACGGTGCACCACTTCAGGTGCCTTGATTTCACATAACTGTTCTAGCTTGGCACGCAGCTTTCCAGAGATATTGGTCATCTCGGCAAAGTCGGTCACAAAATATTGATGCATCCATTTCATCACCTGACCGGCACGGAACTTTTTCTCTCCAAGCTTTTCGAAAAAATTTTCCAGCTCAGCACGAGACATGCCCAGCAGATTCACCTTTTTCAGCGCACTATTTGAGGCTTGAGTAGCAGGTGAAGGCTGTTGTTCATCTGTTGACGGAGATGAAACGACCACTTCAGAACTCATGTGTATTACCTAACTCATGTCAGAGATCAATGGGAGTTGCTCAATATTCAAGCAATAAATTCTTTAGAGAATAAAAAAACCAGATAAGTATAATAACACTTATCTGGTTTAAATGCTGTCAATTAACGAGTGCGTGGGCAGATCTCGTTGTCAGCAAAGAAGTAAGCAATTTCACGCTCAGCAGATGCAACTGAGTCTGAACCGTGAGCAGCATTTTCATCAATAGAAGTTGCGAAATCTGCACGGATAGTACCAGGAGCTGCTTCTTTCGGGTTAGTGGCACCTAGAATGTCACGGTGAGCAAGCACTGCATTTTCACCTTCAAGTACAGATACAACTACTGGACCAGAAGTCATGAATGCAACCAGGTCACCAAAGAAACCGCGTTCTTTATGTTCAGCATAGAAGCCTTCAGCTTCAGCTTGAGTCAGGTGTTTCATTTTAGTTGCAACGATTTTTAGGCCAGCTTTTTCAAAACGAGCAAAAATATCACCGATGTGGTTTTTAGCTACTGCATCCGGCTTAACAATAGATAGAGTACGTTCAACTGCCATGATTGGCTCCTTAACTGAAAATTTAAACGTCAAAAATTTGGCGCATTATACCTGAGGTCATACGCGATAAGCAGCTTTGAATATGTAAAAAGTTTAGGTTTTTTTAGCTATTTTTAGCGGACTTCATCAATCCAGGCCATTTGAATCGCTTCAAGTAGTCCTTCAGTTGATTTTTCTGGATTATCACTAAACTCAGGTAATGCACAAACCCAGGCATGTAGGTCAGTAAAGCGTACCCATTGTGGGTCCACTTCAGGGTGTGCTTCAGAGAGCTCAATGGCAATATCAATGGTATCTGTCCAGCGTAAACCCATAATCCAAGTTTCCATCATTTATTTACTGTTACGCTACTTTATCAATTCCGTCTGGGTAGAGATAGTCTGGAGATAAAAACTTATAACTTAAAGTATAAGCTCAAACCAGGGAGCACAGTAGATCAATACTCCTGCAACGCCCGCACCCAGAATAGCGCCAACCAGTACATCACTCGGATAATGCAGCCCTAGAACCATGCGTGAAACAGCTACCAGTACCGTAAAAGGCAGCATAAGTATCATAAGTACAGGCTGTACATAGCCCAAACTTACCGTCGCCAATACTGCATGTAGCGTATGTCCTGAAGGAAAGCTGAAGTGATCCAGAGGGCGCTCACCCAGAATGATGACCTGATGTACCTGATAAGGTCTGGGTCGAGTAGTTTTACATTTTAAGAACTTATAGAGACCTGTTCCAAGCAGCCCACCCAATGATAAATAGATAATTTGCAGACTATAAGCCAATCCTTTAAGCATCCAGACAGCTGCCAGCATTACATACCAGAAAGCTCCATCGCCTAGCCGGCTGATTATTTTAAAAAACAGGGCTATACGCTGTGAATGGGAAAAGTGATTAAGATATAGGCAACCTTTTAAATCAAGGTCTAATATTCTAATTTTGGCATTTCTAAATCTCATTATTATTCTCCTCTTTAGAAAAAGGATGCTAGGTGGTCATGACGGACTCCTGCACGACTTGGTAGAGCGCCTGCTCAAGCTGTTGTACTGGCTGCTGCCAGCCTGCATGCTGAACCCGCTTGCGGGCGTTTAGGCCCATTGTTCTTAAAACAGCATTCTCAGGCAGGTTCTCAATTGCCCTGCTTAAATCATTTATATCTTTTAAAGGGCTGAGCCACCCCGTTTGCCCGTGTTCAACATATACATGGGCACAAGCATAATCATAAGCGATTACAGGTAAACCGCTAGCCATCGCTTCTAAAACTACATTTCCAAATGTTTCGACCTGGCTGGCAAAAGCAAATACATCAGCACTAGCGTATGTAGTCGCCAATACTTCTCCACTTAAATTACCAGTAAAGATCACATTCGAATTCTGGACCATTTTTTGTAAGCGTGAACGGTCCGGTCCATCGCCAACAATGACTAATTTAGGTGATGACTCTTTATTGCTATAGAGCCGTGCATGACTTTCAATCAGCACATCTACTTCTTTTTCAGGAGAAAGCCGCCCCACATATAACAGAACTTTCGTATCGGCAGTTACTCCCCAGCTTTTACGCAACTGCTCAGAGCGTTTCTCCGGATTAAATTGTTGTGGATCTACTCCACGCGCGATCACTTTTAAAGGGCAAGAGACCCCCATATCTTTTAGCAACTGCTCGGTATCCTTGCTGGGTATACAGGTCAATTGGGTACTATTATGAAACCAGCATAAATATTTCTGGACAGGTTTCACCAGAAAAGCCAAATCAAAGAAACGGCTAAAATCCTGAAAAGGAGAATGAAAACCGCTTGAAACAGGAATACCAGCTGACTTTGCCGCCTGTAATGCTGTTAATCCTAGCGGCCCTTCTGTCACAATATGCACCACATGAGGCTTGAAATCATCTAGTGCCTGGGAAACCTTTAAATACTGGGGCCAGCCAAAATGCAGTCCCGGATAGCGTGGAATCGCTTGCGAAACCACCAGACATTCCCGGTTGGGAGTAAAATGTGGACATGTCTGATGCTGATGTGGCCGGATGAGTAAAATTTTATGGCCTTGCTGTTGCAGACCTTTACAAAGCTGTAGCAAAGATAAAGCTACGCCATTAATTTCGGGTGGCCAAGTTTCGGTGACCAAGGCAATTTTCAGGCGTGGACGGACTATTCCCTGAATCAGCTCAACTTCAGAGGTAGAATTAAGCTGCTGGTTTTTAAAATAGAATCTGAAATTTTCTGGAAAATCCTGCTGCTTGAAGGCTGTAGCGTATGGATTAGACATACGTCACCTGACTGATCTAGTTATTCTCATATATTCACTATAGAAGTCATGCTTGACAGAAATATGATCAGGTCATGACAGTTTTCTGACAGCTCATATAAAAAGCACGCCGAAGCGTGCTTTTTTCACTGATACACCCTAGTGTTTTAAGCTTGACCTTTTAACTTGGCATAGTCTAAAAGCACATTTGCAGCTTCAGAAACGAAGGTTTCTTCCTCGGGTAATGGTGGACGTTGAGTAGCTTTCATCTTGGCACGTGATTCTGCTAATGCTTCCAGTGAAGCCTGATAGCTTTCCCAATTAGCATAAGGTTTTTGGCCTGCGATTTGGCGACGGGCATTTTCAGCAGCCAAGGTTTTCTGTTCAAGATCCTTTAACTCAGCCTTGCGTTGATCAATGTCCAGCGCAAGCTGTTTTTTCTCTTTGCCGGCCTGAGAGATGGCTTTACGTTGTTCCAGATACTTAAATTGTGGATCAAGCTTTACGCGCTGGCTGGATAACTGGGCCAGTTGGGCAACATAAGGCTGAATAGATCCTTCACGCTTGAAAGGTGCAGTTGGAATAGTATCCCACTTTAAGGCATTTTTAGCTTTACGCTCGCCAAATTCCTCATCATAAATATCGACCAGTTTAATATCAGGAATGACACCCTTATTCTGGGTACTGCCACCTGTAACGCGGTAGAATTTACGCTGTGTCAGTGTAGCCTGTCCATATGCCAGAGTATCCAGCTGCACTTGAGCAGTCCCCTTACCGGTGGTAGTACTGCCAATTACAATACCACGCTCATAATCCTGAATAGCTGCTGAATAGATTTCACTTGCTGAAGCAGAAGCCAGATTGACCAGTACCGCCAATGGGCCGGCATAGGTTTGTAATCCACCATCATTATCTTCAAAGACGCTGACATTACCGTTACCATCACGGATTTGCACTACCGGGCCTTCCTTGATGACCTGACCCAGCATACGTGCGACTTCTTCTAGTGAGCCTCCAGGATTATTGCGCAGATCAATAATTATTCCTTCTACATTTTTAGCAGAAAGTGCACGTAATGCATTATTGGTATCCTCTGAAACCGAGCGATACTCCGTACCTGCACGACGTGCGCGGTAGTTCAGGTAGAATGACGGAATTTCAATTACACCAAACACATGTTTTTTACCATCACGGTTGATTTCAACCGTCCGTGAACGGACTCCTGCATCTTCTTCCTGAATGACATCACGAACTAAAGTGACGGTACGGGCCTGTCCCATTGAAGCTCCACTACCTAAAAGCTTTAAGGTTACTTTGGTGCCACGCTTGCCTCGAATCAGTCCAACAATTTCTGCACTTGGCCAACCAATGACGTCAATCATTTTGCCGCCATCTTGTGACACCCCGATAATTCGGTCACCAGATTTCACTTGTCCCGATTTACCAGCCGGACCACCTTCTACAATTGTTTCAATTTTAGTGTAGTCTTCATTACCACGTTCCGGCCGGATTGATACCCCGATGCCTTCAAGCTGTAAAGTGGTCTGACGGTTCAGCTCCATTGCATCAATTGGCGGGAAATAGTTACTGTGCGGATCATAAGTTGCCAGCATAGCATTCAAGGTTTTGTCCAGCACATCGTCACTCTTAATGCGACTGATACGTTCCAGCTGACGGGTATACCGTTTGGTGAGGGTCTGAACCGGGGACAAGTCCTCAAAACTGGAAAGATCCTGGCCGTTTGCCAGCTCCGGGTTATCTTTAATCGCTTTTTGCTTGGCCAGTTCTTCTTCTTTAGTGATAGTCAGGTTAATCAGCTGGGACACCAGCATTTTCCGCCAAAAATCTTGCTGCTCGGCAGTTGTTTTAAAATAAGGTGCCTTCTCTCGGTCCGTTTCAATGAAGACATTCGGCTGTTTCAAATTCTGCTGTTTCTTAAGTTCATTAAGCATGAACTGGTAAAACGCAGCTAGACGCTGACGGTACTGTGCATGAATTGTATAGGGTCCAGACAGATCTCCCGCCTTTAAGGATGCGCCAAAATTTGAACCGTATTTATTTTTATATTGCTCGACTTCCGGCTGTAGAAATAGTGAATGGTCTGGATCAAGGCTGTCCAGATACATCTCCAGAATCCGATTGGATGTCTGGGCATCAAGACGCATATTTAAGTAATGCTGACGGTCTACCAAAGTTGCCAACTGACGTGAAACCAGAGCCTGTTCCTGGGTCGGCTGAAGCGATACAGAAGAAACAGCCGTTTGATTGGTTGCAGCAGTTGCCTGACTAATGGCATGTGAAAAGAACAGTCCCCCAGTTGCCACTGCAACTGCACAAGCGAGCATTTGAAGTTTCATAAATAATTAATACTTCCTTGGATATTCCCAATTACACCACGATGTTTCCGAAATGAACAAAGCGAATTCAATATCTTAAACAGGCCGAAAAGTTGTATCGTGTAGTTTTATCATATTCTGTACCCACAAAATGTAGCAAAACATTGCTGAATTCAGGTATTGTTTTAATTAAAGATCTTAATACGGAACCCCATATGATTGGCGCACTAATGCTCGATATCGCCGGTACAACCCTGACCTTAGAAGATATTGAACTATTAAAGGCTCCGCAAGTCGGCGGCATGATTTTATTTTCACGGAATATTGAGTCTCCTGAACAGGTCCGTACGCTGACTGATCATATGCGCCTGATTCGTCCAGATATTTTAATTGCGGTAGATCAGGAAGGTGGCCGGGTACAGCGCCTTAAAACCGGCTTCACCCTGCTACCTGCCATGGGCCGTTTTGGTGAAGTCTATCAGCAGAATCCAGAAGCTGCTCTGGACCTCGCAGAAAAATGTGGCTGGCTTATGGCAACTGAAGTTCTTGCTGTAGGGATCGATTTTAGTTTTGCGCCCGTGCTCGATATCAATGCCATTAGTGATGTCATTGGTGACCGGGGTTTTGCTTTGACCCAGGCTGATATTATTCCTCTCGCACACGCTTTTATTCAAGGTATGCACCGTGCCGGTATGGCCACTACAGGTAAACATTTCCCAGGCCACGGTAATGTCAAAGCAGACTCTCACGTGGCCGCTGCCATTGATAACCGTAGTTATGATGAAATTTATCAGAATGACATGCAGCCCTTTATTCAATTACAGTCCGAACTGGATGCACTCATGCCGGCTCATGTGATTTATGAACAGGTTGATTCTAAACCAGCCGGTTTTTCCGAGTTTTGGGTACAACATATTTTGCGTAACGAACTTAAATTTGATGGTGTATTATTTTCAGATGACCTGACCATGCAGGCCGCTTGTGTGGCTGGTGGTGCTGATGCGCGTATACAAGCTGCACTGCAAGCTGGCTGTGATATGGGTCTGGTTTGCAATGACCGTACAGCTGCCCGTCTGGCACTGAGCGCCATTCAGGATTTCCCATTACCAGACCAGCAACGCCTGGAACGGATGCGCGGTAAAATCCCAGATATTTTACCTAAATCAGGACTTGAACTGGGTACCGAATGGCAACAAATCAAACAGGAAATTGAAGCATTTAAAGCCAATAGCTGCCATTAAGCGGTTAAAGTCAAAAGAGCATTACACATGCTCTTTTTTCTTATATAAATAGCAACTGATTAAAATAAAAATGAGGATTTATTCATGACACGAGAGCTGTCTAGACACCGGCATATTTCTTTTACTGCTCATTATACTGGTTATATTTGGTATCAGATGGGAATTTCACATCCTGAACTTGCTACGTCCAAGGGTAAAAGTCTGGCGATGCTGGTTAAACCGGTAGAAAGCTGGGCAGAGAAATTTATAGGCGCCAGTATGCGCAGCTCTTTGAAACAGCGTCATGAAATGCTAGATGATGCGCTTAAACAGTTGCTTGAGCAAACACCAAATTTACAGGTTCTGGAAATTGCCTGTGGATTATCACCACGTGGTTGGTGGTTTAGAAAACATTATCCACAAATCGACTATCGTGAACTGGACTTGCCAGCAATGGCACACATCAAACAACAAGCACTACAACAGATTGACCCTAATAGCCCAGAAGTTTTATCTGTTGATTTATTTAGTGAAAACTTTAAACAGGTTTTTGAAATTTTTGATCCTAAACGTCCTTTAGTTGTTATCAGTGAAGGATTAGTCAACTATTTTGACCTGACTCACTTAAAACAGCTGATCAGCAATATTTCTCTTTATGGCAGTAAGTTTAGAACATTACATTATCTGACCGATCTTTATCCCCAGCCCCAAGGCAGACGTCTGGCAAAGGTCATGTGGAGCAGCAGTAAATTATTAAAATGGATGTCACGTAGTGCTTTTACTTTCCATTTTCAAAATCCGGCTGAAGTACAGCAATTTATACAGAACGCAGGTTTTGATGAGGGTGAGGTTATTCAACCTGCAGATTCTCTTTATTCAAAAGGCTCCAAGCCGGCTCAAGAGGCCCGGTCACACGATATTGTCTGGATGGTTCATGCACAAAAAAAACAGCGTATATGACGCTGTTTTTTTAATATTTTAAATCAAGCTAAAGTCATAGCTTCCTGCTGACAGGCAATAAAATGAAGTAAACGTTCTGCCAGTTCAAAACTGCCATGCTTGAACAGTGCACGTATACCCTGCTGTTCTGCTTCAAAAATCAGACACTCTATTTGAAACACTCCCTGATCATCTTCAAGGTGAAGTGCCAGATCACGTGGATATTGCTGTATCAGGTTTAATTGCTGCGGGTCAGGAATTTTTAAATACACACCAAAAAAGCTGATGTCAGAAATATTCACTTGAAATTCTACAGACAGGTAACGGTGTGACAGTTGTGAAAGTTGACCGTACATAGAGATACGTCTTTCTCCACGGCGCTCCATCGTCAGGATTTCTTCACGAGTCATGGGAATAATGCCTTCGAGTCCTTCCAGCGCTTCGGCATTTAGGAAGGCTGAAAAGAGACGCATAGTTTCTTTACGCCGCTGTAACTGTGGAACATGGTCAGCATTGGCAATCAGGGCAAACTCCATATCCGGACATTGCAAGGCAAAATATGCGTTTTCATGAGGTAGTGTAAAACTGTCATATTGTCCAGCTGCAACGAGTGTTTTACAGGCAGGAGCAGGAACATGCTGTAATCTGAGTAATCGACTGCAATTAATCGCATAACGCTCACGTTCAGTAGACTGAAACTCAGCCATTTGCCGAAAAAATAATCGTTTGGCAGTAGGTGACATACGGGTCTTATCTAACTTGGCATGATTAACCAGATACAGAATCACTGCCTGACCGAACTCTTCCATCCGGTCTTCCTGCATAAGTTTGAGTGATTCTTCTAAAATCATGCGCCAGCTTTTCCGGGTTTTTTGCATTACGCCCATCAGAATCATACGCTCTACCAGTTCAGGTCGCTGCTCAGCAAAATAAGCCGCTACTACAGACCCAAGGGACATGCCCATAACTGATACTTTTTCCAGTCCTTCAATGTCGAGCCATCGACCAAGCATAGCCGCCAGGTCTGGCAATTCCAGACTTCCGGCAGACACACCGCTGTCATGATTCATAATTTGCTGGTTAGCCCCCATAGAAGGCAAGTCAATCAGAATAATCGGACCACTGGCAAAAAGCTGTTCAACACAATACTTGTAGGAATTGAAATTCTGAAATGCTCCACCCACAATAACGATAGGAGTTTTATGCACTGTCGCAGGTTGGGCGATAGCCATATACTCAACTTTCCAGCCGTCAATCCAGGTCATGCGTGGAGGTTGTTTAAAAATGTCCTTATGGTAAAAATCAAAAAAATGACGGTGTTGCTTCCCTTCGGCATCCATGTCCAGTTGGATAATGGAATTCATACTCCCTCCTCAACGCTTGCTTTATTTTTTATTGTGCAAGTCGGTTTTTAAAACCAAGGTATTCCTCTACCTTTTATAGATGTTTTGTTTTCTATAATTTTTTATTCATTTTATAGAATGCATTTCATAGTATACAAATGCTTTATTTTTGGGCAACTGCTTTCGTTACCGTTCATCTAGTTTTAGCGCTGAAAGTATTTCCAAAACTTTTTTATACTGCACTACATGACAGTTTTTTTTGAGACAAGCCTTCATTGCGCAGGCGGAGACTGTTACTATCAAAGAAAATTCTGAGTGATCAAACCGCTATGCACAATTCGATTGAACAGTATATGCAAACGGTCGGACAACAGGCTCGTCAGGCTTCGCGTCTGCTGGCCAGTGCTTCTACCGATACTAAAAACAATGCCTTGTCCGCAATCTACACAGCGCTTGAGAACAGTGAAACACAAATTCTCACGGCTAACCAGATGGATATGACCAAGGGCCGTAACAATAATTTGGACAGTGCACTGCTCGATCGCTTGGAACTGACTCCCAGCCGTTTCAAAGGTATGCTGCAGGGTTTAAAGGATGTCATCGGTCTGGTAGATCCGATTGGTGAAATTACTGACATGTCCTATCGTCCCTCAGGCATCCAGCTCGGTAAAATGCGTGTGCCCTTAGGCGTAGTCGGTATGATTTATGAATCCCGTCCGAATGTTACCCTAGAGGCTGCCTCTCTTGCGCTTAAATCAGGCAACGCCATCATTTTACGTGGTGGCTCTGAAGCATTCGAATCGAATCAGGCGATTGCAGCGGCTATTCAACATGGTTTAAAAACTGCCGGACTGCCCGAACATGCGGTTCAGGTACTGGAAACCACCGACCGGGCTGCTGTAGGCCAACTGATTACCTTGACCGAATATGTCGATGTTATTGTGCCACGTGGTGGCAAGAGCCTGATTGAACGAATCACAGAAGAGGCACGTATTCCTGTGATCAAGCATTTAGACGGTAACTGCCATGTATTTGTAGAGGCACAGGCAGATTTGCATAAAGCCTTGCCAATTGCTTTAAATGCAAAGACTCATCGTTACGGCGTATGTAATGCCATGGAAACCCTGCTGGTCGATGAACAGATTGCTGATGACTTTCTACCCCATATTGCCGAGCTGTATCAGGAAAAGCAGGTTGAGCTACGTGGCTGCCCTGAAACCCGTCGTATTTTGGGTACTTCAGTCAAGGCCGCCACTGAAGAAGACTGGTACACTGAATATCTCGGACCAATTCTGGCAGTAAAAGTCGTGAGTGGTATTGATGAAGCAATTGAGCACATCAATAAATATGGCTCGCATCATACTGATGCCATTATTACTGAAAACTTCTCTCTGGCACGCAAGTTTCTGGCCTTAGTAGACTCAAGTTCAGTGATGGTCAATGCATCGACCCGTTTTGCTGACGGCTTTGAATATGGTCTGGGTGCCGAGATCGGCATTTCAACTGATAAGATTCATGCCCGTGGTCCGGTGGGTCTCGAAGGGCTAACCTCACAAAAATGGATCGTTTTAGGTGATGGACAAATCCGTCATTAATTTCCTATTTAATTAGGATTACCTGTATACAAATCCTGATGTTTAGCATCAAACTCTGGTGCTAAACAGCCCAAATACTCCAGAATTCCTCTTTTCAGTCTAATAATTATAAAAACAAGGAGATGGATATGTTCTTTTATTTAATGTTGAGTACTTTCATTTTAGCACTGCTGGTTTCCTTCATTGTGATGCGAATTTTTTCCAGCTCTATTAATACTATTTTAGCCCGTATTATTCATGATCCTATTTATACAGCTTGGGCCAAATATACAAAATTTGCCGGCATGGTCGTAGGTACCTCTTCCGGAGTTCGCATCTACGATATGGAAAAATATATTAATCCTGTCAACTACGGCCCCAAAGATGAACGTTTTATTATTGAACTGACGAATGAGCGCTGGTTTCTGGAAATTTACCGGACAATTATCGAAACTCTGCAAGGTTTAGCCTGGATGATGCTGGTATTTTTCATGGTGGCACTGATTGCCTATGTTCTGGTGAGATGGGCCGAGATGAAATATAAATCTCAGGGGCAAGAGTAATAAATAAAGAAATGAACTATAGATGAAATTTGCAACGATACTTTAGCTTTGCGTAAAACCGAATATGATTTTTTTATTCCTGTGCTACGCTATAACAATTAACTGATTAATATTAAATATTATTGAATAGACCATCCATAGTGCTTAAGTCTAATCGGCTAAAGTCTAGGTTGGACAGAAAAAATACACGTGTTAAAACATACTCATGATCTCTAGCCTGTACACTGGTTCAAGATCAGAGGGACAAGATTATTTCAATTAGAATTCGGGTATCCAACGTGTCTACATCAGTATTAGTCATCAATTGCGGTTCTTCATCTATTAAATATGCCTTAATCTCTGAGCAGGCAAAAGATCGTATCTATGGTTTGGCAGAAAATCTGGGCTCTGCTGATGCACGCATCAAAGGTGTTACCATTGGTGGACAACCACTTGAACTTTCGATCCCTCATGCTGATCACGAACAGGCACTAGAAACCATTTTAAGCCGCCTGTCACAATACAAACCGCAAGCAATTGGTCACCGGGTAGTTCACGGCGGCACACTAACCAAGGCCGAACTACTGACTGATACGATTGTAGAACGTATTCGTGAAGCAACTCCGCTCGCACCATTGCATAACCCGGCTCATCTGGTAGGTATCGATGCTACCATGCGCCTGTTTCCCGAGCTTCCTCAGGTTGCAGTTTTCGACACTGCTTTTCACCAGACAATGCCGGCGCATGCTTATCGCTATGCAGTACCAAAATTCCTATACACAGAACATAATGTCCGTCGCTATGGCTTCCATGGCACCAGTCATGCTTACGTTTCTGAGCGTGGTTCAGAACTGGCTGGAAACCTTAAACAAGGGGGCTGGCTAACTGCACATCTGGGTAACGGCAGTTCAACTTGCGCCATTTGGAATGGTCAGAGCGTAGATACATCAATGGGGCTTACCCCTCTTGAAGGTGTAGTAATGGGTACACGCAGTGGCGATGTTGATCCAAGTCTGCACAGCTTCTTAGCAGCCAACCTTGGCTGGGATGTCTATAAGATTGACCGCATGCTAAACAAGGAAAGTGGCCTGCTGGGCTTATCTGATCTTTCTAATGACATGCGAACTTTAATTGAAGCTTCTGAACAGGGCAATGAAGATGCCACGCTGGCAATTGAAGTATTCTGTTACCGTCTTGCCAAATCTCTTGCTGCCATCAGCTGTGGGCTGCCACGTATTGACGGACTGATCTTTACTGGGGGTATTGGGGAAAACTCAGCTTATATTCGTGAAAAGACGCTCTCCTATCTGCCACACTTTGGCTTCAACTTAAATAAAACCCAAAACAATGAATTAAAACGTGGTACTGAAGGTCGGATTGACCAAGGCCATGGCCCACAAATATGGGTGATTCCAACCGATGAAGAGGCACGGATCGCCCAAGAAACCCGTCAGGTAGCTGCACAGACGAGCTTACTATCAAAAAAGTCTGAACTTGCTGTAGAGCCTGCTTAATTGCGGGCTTTAACCTTCTGTGATTTATATTTTGTTTAATTTTTTAAGGCTCCTATGAATACAATTCTACTGATTCCAACTGGAGAAGGTGTCGGTCTGACTTCAGCCTGCCTGGGAATGATCTATGCACTGGACTGTAATGGTATTAAGGCAGGATTTTTAAAACCTTTTTCTGAATCTTTTCAGGAAAATGATCAGAACCGTACCACTAGCCTGTTTGAACATTTATTCCAGACCAGTACGGTTGAACCGATTGCATATGAAAGAGTTAGCCAGCTGATCGCACTGGAAGAAATGGATGAATTGCTTGAGGAAGCAGTCAGCCTGCATCGCAGTATTGCCACCAAACATGATGTGATTATTGTAGAAGGCTTACTGCCAAATCATGAAGACCAGTTTGCAGGTGAGTTAAATGCCGCCCTTGCACAGGCACTAGATGCCAAGGTAATCCTGGTCAGTACTGCAGACGTACAGAATCCGCGTAAAACTGCTGAAAAAATTGAAGCACATCTACGCCAGTTCGGTGGCGCTGCTTCAGAGCGTACAGCAGGTGTGCTGTTCATGCGGACTAAAGGCTTACCTGAAGAAGTTGCACAGATTCCGGTGACCATTGATCCTTCACTGCGTTTAAGTGCAGAAATTGCAACCTTCACGATAGAGCTGCAAAAATATAACCGTTATTTAGGGACTGCTGACTTACCGATTATTGGTCTGGTTCCATTTAGCAATACCCTGAGTGTTCCACGTACACTAGACATTGCCCGTCTGATTCAGGGCGAATGGATTCATCAGGGGGAAGCACGGCAGCGTCGTGTATTACATAGCAGCCTGATTACCTCAAGTATTGAATATGAGCTGAACAAATTTGTTGCCGGTGAACTGATTATCAGTGCTTCCGAACGTACCGATGTACTACTTGCCAGCAGTTTAGCTACCAGTCATGGTATACCGCTAGCAGGCCTGGTACTAACCGAGCGTCAGGCACCCAATGCCCAGATTCTGAATTTCTGCCAGAATGCTATCAAACAGGGACTGCCCATTTTACATACGCAGCTGACTACTCTGGAAACAGCACAGCGTCTGGCAAATCTGAGCAATGAAATACCGGTTGACGATACAGAACGTGCCGAGCAGGTTACCCGTTTTGTCTCCAGTCATATTGATCTGGACTGGCTGACCCAGCAAATCAATGGCAATGCAACTCCCCGCCTGTCCCCTTCAGCTTTCCGGCATGAACTGGTTCAGAAGTCGATTGCTGCGAAAAAGCGCATCGTTCTACCAGAGGGTGATGAACCTCGGACTATTCAGGCTGCGGCGATCTGCCAGTCTCGCGGAATTGCTCACTGTATTTTGCTAGCCAAACCAGAAGCAGTTTTAGAAATTGCCAAAGCCCGTAATATTGAATTACCAGACGATCTTGAAATCATTGATCCGGATACTATTCGTAGCCAGTACATTAGCAGTATGGTCGAGCTGCGAAAAGGCAAGATCAATGACATTCAGGCCAAAGAACAGTTACAGGATACTGTAGTGCTAGGCACCATGATGCTGGCACTGGATCAGGTTGACGGACTGGTTTCTGGGGCGGTACATACCACGGCTAACACGGTGCGACCGGCATTTCAACTGATTAAAACAGCTCCAGAATATTCGCTGGTCTCTTCAGTATTCTTTATGCTGTTACCAGATGAAGTCTATGTATATGGGGATTGTGCTATTAATCCCGATCCAGATGCCCAGCAGCTTGCTGAGATTGCCATCCAATCCGCAGATTCAGCCAGGGCCTTTGGTATTGACCCGCGTATTGCCATGATCAGTTACTCAACCGGAACCTCAGGTACCGGTGCCGATGTTGATAAAGTTCGTGAAGCAACAGAGATTGCCCGTCAACGTCGCCCTGATCTGTTGATTGATGGTCCTTTGCAGTATGACGCTGCGTCTGTTGAAAGCGTGGGCCGCCAGAAAGCACCTGAGTCACCTGTAGCAGGGCGCGCCAATGTCTTTATCTTCCCAGACCTCAATACTGGCAACACAACTTACAAGGCTGTACAGCGTGCTGCAAATGTCGTAAGTGTTGGCCCAATGCTGCAAGGACTGAACAAGCCGGTAAATGACCTGTCACGCGGCGCTTTGGTTGATGATATTGTTTTTACGATTGCTTTGACTGCCATTCAGGCAGAACAACAGGCGACAGTATAAATTTTTAAATAAAACAGCCCCAGTATTTCAATTGGGGCTGTTTTATTTTGCTCTAAAACACTTTCCTTTACATTAACTGGGCCAACCATATGGTATGTCGGGCGCAGTCAGGATCTTCAAACCGCATATTTACCACCCTAAAACCGAACATCTCAAACAGATTCTTATATTCATCCGGGTCCAGACTTGCATGATATAAAACCTCACCCTGCATTTCCCCTAGAGCTGTGCCATGACTCGGGCCAGTGGTTAACATTAATGCCGTACCGGTTTTTGCATGTTTCTTAAAAATATGAAACATTGCTCTCTGGTCATTATGAGTCAAATGAAAAAAGCTGTCCCAAGCGATAATGCCATTAAAGCTTTGCTTCAAATCCAGTTGACGCATATCAGCTTCTAACCAGTTATGCTCAGGAAAACGGTTCCTAGATATTTCGAGCATGGCAGCTGAACTATCTATACCTGTAATTTGACATTTTTTTGCAGAAAAATATTGAGCGGTTGGTATGCCAGTACCGCAACCCAGGTCAAGAATAGATGATTGATCAGGAATCAGATTTAAAAACTGTTCAAGCCAGACTTGTTCATAAAAATGCTGGGAGCGTACCTTATCCCATTCGATCGCATATTTTTTATAGATCGGAATAATATTATCTGCGTATTGTTGATCTGACATACCTGATGATAGTTTTAAAATTCAGGAAAAGAATAGCAGAATGCCAAGAGAGGTTACAGGCTAAAAGTAGATAAAGAAGAGAACAATCTAGAAAGAAGATAAAGCTTAGGCTTGATCTTCTAACTGACCATAGAACCAGGTTGCAGCAATAAATATCATAAATGCAATAACCATGAGAATGCTAGATACTGTCATTGTTGATGACTCTATGTAGTGGATACCGGCATTATGCGAAAGTTTTATGACAACTTTATGACAATTTTCTTAAAACTTATATTACTAAAATAACTTTATATAAATCAAATAATAATGACTAAAAAACCTTGATTTTCAGGTATGCAACTATTACCGAAGTGTCATATCACAGAAAACGCATTTAAAAGACCTGCCAAGAATTCGTTTTATGCCATCCTGCGCTACCTTTCTTTTTACTATTAAACTTTCGCCCAAAACCTTGCCGGAAATACCCACAGCGGATGCTTTTTGTCTTATAATTTTGGCCGCTAGCTAACAGCCCGCTCAAGAGACATTTGATATGACAACTATTATCAAGCAAGACGACTTGATCACTTCGGTCAAGGATGCGCTTCAGTTCATTTCGTACTACCACCCGCAAGACTTTATTCAGGCAATGAGCCGTGCGTATGACCGTGAAGAAAACCAGGCTGCTAAAGATGCAATTGCACAGATCCTGATCAACTCACGCATGTGTGCTGAAGGTCATCGCCCAATCTGTCAGGATACAGGTATTGTCAATGTATTTCTTGAAGTGGGTCTGGATGTTAAATTCGATTTAACCATGAGCCTGGACGATGCCATTAATGAAGGTGTACGTCAGGGTTATTTGGAAAATACCAATGTCTTACGTGCTTCCGTTCTAGCTGATCCGGCATTTGGTCGCAAAAACACCAAAGATAATACCCCGGCAGTGATCCACTATAAACTCGTTCCGGGTAATAAAGTAGATATTACGGTTGCAGCAAAAGGCGGCGGCTCAGAGAACAAATCTAAACTGGCAATGCTCAATCCATCTGACTCAATCGTGGACTGGGTTTTAAAAACTGTCCCAACTATGGGTGCAGGCTGGTGTCCTCCTGGAATGCTCGGAATTGGTATCGGTGGTACTGCTGAAAAAGCCATGATGCTTGCTAAAGAAGCTCTCATGGAAGAAATCAATATGGATGAGCTGCTACGTCGTGGCCCACAAAGCAAGATGGAAGAGCTGCGTATTGAAATCTTCGAAAAAGTTAATGCCTTAGGTATTGGTGCACAAGGTCTAGGCGGTTTGACTACAGTACTGGATATCAAGATCAAGGATTATCCTTGTCACGCTGCTGGCAAGCCAGTAGGCATGATTCCAAACTGCGCCGCGACCCGCCATGCACACTTTACACTAGACGGTTCAGGTGTAGCGCATATTCAGGCGCCGAGCCTTGAAGACTATCCTGCTGTAACTTGGGATTCCTCAACTTCTAAACGTGTTGATCTCGACCACATTACTCAAGAAGAGATGAATTCCTGGAAACCGGGCGATACCCTACTTCTTAATGGTACAATTTATACTGGCCGTGATGCTGCCCATAAACGCATGGTTGATATGCTGAACAACGGCGAAGAGCTTCCTGTTGATTTAAAAGGTAAGTTTATTTACTACGTTGGTCCGGTAGATCCTGTAGGCGATGAAGTGGTTGGTCCTGCCGGTCCGACAACAGCAACACGTATGGATAAATTCACCCGCCAAGTGCTAGAAGCAACTGGTCTCTACGGTATGATCGGTAAAGCAGACCGAGGTCCTGCTGCGGTTGAAGCGATTAAGGATAATAAAGCGACCTACCTCATGGCAGTCGGTGGCGCTGCATATCTGGTTTCTAAAGCTATTCGTGAAGCAGAAGTGGTGGCTTTTGAAGACTTAGGGATGGAGGCAATCTATAAATTTGTGGTAAAAGATATGCCTGTATCTGTAGCAGTCGATGTAAACGGCACTTCAGTGCATGCAACTGCACCTAAAATCTGGCAAGCTAAAATTGGTAAAATCCCGGTGGTGGATGCTGCTGCGATTTAAACTGGTATAAATTAAAAAAGCATCCAATCATGGATGCTTTTTTATTTTTTTAATTAAAATATTTTCTCTAATCCTGTGCTTTTATTTGCTTAGTTAGATATTAAGAAAAGAAAACTAATTTTACCAAGTTAAAGGATTCCAGAGTTTAAAACGCTTCTTTAAAGCCAGCTCTTCACCTTCTTCATAATTTTGTTTGACAATTTTACGCTTGGGTTCAGTTAATTTACCCTGTGCATCAGTAAAAGCAGCGAAATTAAGTCCGGGACTTTTAAGCTGGGTAGTGCGAATTTCACGGAGTCCCTGTTTGACAGGCATTTGTATTAATGGTCCTGCGCGCAATAAACCAAGATTATGGTCAGGTGAGCCCCGAAATTTCTCTTCTTCATACTTCAGAAAATACTGCTGACCAGCACTCACTTTAAAGTCAGCCACTATCGGCTTTTGAAAATGTATTACGCCTAAGGGCCGGCTAATAGTCAGGCGGTAATGACCCTCGGCCAGTTCCAGCCAATAATAATGATTACTGATCAGACTCGGAATACGCTCACCATTCAGAAAAAAATTAGGTGCTACTACTTCCTGCCGGTTCCAGCGGCTATCCGGACGGTACAGATATACCACTGCAGCTTGCGGATGTTGGGGCTTAACTCGCTGAAAAAGCTGTCCCGGTTTCTGGTTTACCCAGGAACCAACTGAAAACATTCCAACCCGGTGCTGCTCTAGCATAGAAGGCGACTGACTCAGATCTATATTTTTTAACGTAGAGACCAAAGCCGGAGTTGGAGGCGAAACAGGTCGAGTATGACATCCCCATAGCATTCCGCTACCAAGTATTGTCAGCAATAAATAGCGCATGATTATCCCTTACCATGTTTTTCTTGTTTTAAATTTTTATCATGTTGCATTAACATTCTATTGAGCTTAACACCCGCATGTAAATTTGAAAATAAAAAAACGTGCCCAGCGGATTACACTCGGCACGTTTCAGATGAATAGCCAATCAGACTCAGGCAGATTTGGTATTCACAACCTTCAGCTCAGATTTAGGGACTGCCCCTTCTTCACCTTCTTGACGCGGCAAACGCTCAGAACGATATTCTGGCTCAGCACCATCATTGATTACTGCCTCATTAATGACCACTGTCCCGACATCGTTACGGCTTGGCAGGTCATACATGGTTTCGAGCAGGACATTTTCCAAAATAGAGCGTAGACCACGTGCTCCGGTATTACGTTCTAGTGCCTTTTTAGCAACAGCACGTAGGGCAGAATCTTCAAATACCAGATCCACATCTTCCATATTGAAAAGATACTGGTATTGACGGGTCAATGCATTTTTAGGCTCTGTCAGAATCTGCATCAGTGCATCTTCATCCAGCTCTTCAAGTGTTGCAATCACTGGCAGACGACCAATAAATTCTGGAATCAAGCCAAATTTAACCAGATCAGCCGGTTCTACCTGACGGAACAGCTCGGCAAGCTTTTTAGTTTCATCTTTGCTTTTTACTTCTGCAGTAAAGCCGATTCCACCTTTTTCCTGACGATGCTGTACAATTTTTTCCAATCCGGAGAAAGCGCCGCCACAGATAAACAGGACATTTGAGGTATCTACCTGGATAAATTCCTGCTGTGGATGCTTGCGTCCACCTTGAGGTGGAATAGAAGCAACTGTACCTTCAATCATTTTCAGCAAAGCCTGCTGAACACCTTCACCAGAAACATCACGGGTGATCGATGGATTTTCAGACTTACGAGTAATCTTATCAATCTCATCGATATAAATAATACCCTTCTGTGCTTTCTCGATATCGTAATCAGCTTTTTGCAAAAGCTTCTGTACAATATTCTCGACATCTTCACCCACATAACCGGCTTCAGTTAAAGTGGTGGCATCTGCCATAGCAAATGGTACATCCAGAAGACGGGCAAGAGTTTGTGCAAGCAGGGTTTTACCTGAACCTGTCGGTCCGATCAGCAAAATATTACTTTTGGCAATTTCAACCTTATCTTCTGTTTTCTGTCCATTCTGGCTGACTTTCAGACGCTTGTAATGGTTGTAGACAGCTACAGACAATGTTTTTTTAGCAATATCTTGACCAATCACATATTGGTCAAGCGCAGCACGAATCTCGTGCGGTTTTGGCAAAGGACGGCTTGCCCAGTCACCAGTTTCGACTTGCTGGCTGGTTTGTACAAGGTCCAAGCATACGTCCACACATTCATTACAAATATAAGCGTCCTCGCCTGCAATCAGTTTCCCGACTTCAGACTGCGTTTTACCGCAAAATGAACAATGCTTTTGTCCTTGAGGATGTTCGGACATATTTACTCCAATACTTGAATCTTAAAAATTAAGGGCGCTTGCTGAGAACTTCATCAACCAGGCCATATTCTTTGGCAGCTTGAGCTGTCATAAAGTTATCGCGGTCAGTGTCACGTGCAATACGTTCATAGTCCTGACCACTGTGTTCAGCCATCAGACGGTTCAGGCGTTCTTTAATAAACAGTATTTCACGTGCATGGATCTCAATGTCTGAAGCCTGACCACGGAAACCGCCCAAAGGCTGGTGTATCATGACACGGGCATTTTCCAGACAGAAACGCTTACCTTTGGCACCGGCATTTAATAAAAATGCCCCCATTGAAGCCGCCTGTCCCATACAATAGGTCACTACATCTGGTTTAATAAACTGCATGGTATCGTAAATTGCCATACCTGCAGTGACTGATCCCCCTGGTGAATTGATGTAGAGATGGATATCCTTGTCAGGATTTTCTGCCTCTAAAAACAACATTTGTGCCACAATCAGATTGGCCATGTTATCTTCAACTTCACCAGTTAAAAAAATTACACGCTCACGCAGAAGCCGTGAAAAAATATCAAAAGAACGTTCACCACGAGATGATTGCTCAACCACCACCGGAACTAAAGCATTTTCAATACTTGGGACATACATAGGGCTATTTATTCCTAAAATTCTTATGACTCAGCTCATAGCCACAATATGAGGGATAATTTGCAAAAATGCAAAATTTTCCCTAGTGAATATTGAATAAAAAACGGGGAAATATCGTGTATATAAACTAATTTAACAAATTTACGACGTGTATAAAAAAAGGCGCATTAAGCGCCTTTTTCTGTATCAGTCAGATTTAAGCACGACGAGCTTGCTGTTCTTTTAGCAAATCTTCATAGCTCACTTCTGTATCTGAAACCTGAGCTGCAGCAAGAATATAGTCAACAACCTGGTCTTCAAGCACAACAGCCTCGATTTGAGCACGTTGCTGTTTATCATTTTTGAAGTACTCAATAACTTCAGTTGGGTCTTCATAAGAAGAAGCCATATCTTCGATATAAGCCTCTACACGAGCCGGATCAACTTCAAGTTTAGCATCAGCCAAAACCTTGCTTACCAGTACACCAAGTTTTACTGATTTTTCTGCCTGTTCTTTAAACAGTTCATCAGGAAGCATGCTCTTGTCAAAAGTTTGCGCGTTTGCACCACCAAACTGCTGGGTAAACTGCTGGATCATCTGTTGACGTTGGCGGTCGATTTCCTGAGCAACCATGGCACTTGGAACTTCAACTTCATTTGCTTCAACCAGTGCATCAAATGCAGCCTGTTTTACCTGGTTACGAAGACCGTTACGAACTTCACGTTCCATATTTTTACGAACGTCAGCTTTTAACTTGTCAATTCCTTCTTCTTCAGAAACACCAAAGGTTTGCAGGAATTCAGCATCCAGTTCAGGAAGTTTTGCTTTCTCAACCTGCTTTACAGTAATTTTAAATTGTGCCGCTTTACCTGCCAGATTTTCAGCCTGATAGTCTTCAGGGAAAGTAACATCAATCACTTTCTCTTCGCCTTTCTTCATGCCAATGATGCCATCTTCAAAGCCAGGAATCATACGGCCTGAGCCTAAGACCAGTTTAAAGTCAGTTGCAGAACCGCCTTCAAATTTTTCACCATCGATTGTTCCTTCGAAGTCAAAAGTGACCTGCATGTCTTTTTTCGCCATACCTTTGGTCTCAACCCAGGTTTGACGCTGTTTTTGCAGGTTTTCAATCATCTGGTCAACATCTTTATCTTGAATTTCAGATGTTTTACGCTCAACAGTAAGAGTATCTAGAGCTTTAACTTCTACTTCAGGATAAACTTCTACAGTGGCTTCATATACCAGCGCATCATCTTTATTTTCAACTTTATCAATATTTGGCATGCCAACAGCATTGATTTTTTCTTGTTGAATCGCTTCAAATACAGTGTCACGAATAATATCGTTCACCACTTCCTGATAAATACCAGCGCCATATTCACGGCGTACAACGTTTACAGGCACTTTGCCCTGGCGGAAGCCGTTGATCTTCACAGTTTTGGCAGTGCGTTTCAAGCGAGCTTCAAACTGCTCGTTAATACGGCTCGTCGGTACAGAAACATTTAAACGACGGGCAACGCCCGAAACCGCTTCAGAAGTTACTTGCATGGCTTCCTCGATATGTGTGTTAGTAATAACAGTTTTAAAAAGTGCCACATTATATGACAACATTTAAAGATATACAAAATACACCGAAGAAACTACCTGAATTCGCCTGATTTGCATGAAATTAAGAAGATTATTTTAAATTTGGTCCCGAATTAAATATTAACTTCCTCCCTTAATATTGATAGAGAATTAAAAATATTGGAAACTCTGTCAAATTTGCCCTTTTAATAAAGCGCTGATCAATTTTAATTTTTATAAAGAAGTATTTAGTTTTTATTTAAATATCCTATTAAAAGCTATAAATTCCCGTATTCAACACAAAATATTAATTATCAAAAACTTATAAATTTTAAGTTACTGTATAACATTAATTTATTGAATTAAAGATATAAAGTTTATTGCCAATACCAATACAAAAATATGGTGATAAAAAATAAGAATCATTATTATTCGCATACAATTTCACACTATACATTTTGAGTAAGAAATGGCTTTCATCAAAACACGTAAGAAAATCGTATCTTCTGCGATTGTCTCATCACTTTCAGTGATGGCGGGGCATGCTGTTGCACAAGATCAAGTTGCTCAACTTGAAACTATTCACTCCCAAGCCACCACAGAACAACAAAGCTTAAAGGTAGATCAGTCTGCAAATAGCAAATTTGTTGCTCCTTTACTAGATACCCCTAAATCAGTTTCTATTATTTCGAATCAGCTGATTGAAGATACTAAAGTAACGACTTTAAGTGATGCCTTACGCACTGTGCCTGGAATTACCCTAGGAGCAGGTGAAGGTGGAAATCCAAATGGAGACCGACCATTTATTCGGGGTTATAACTCTGAAAGTTCAATGTATGTTGATGGCGTTCGTAACGCTACCTCTCAAAACCGTGAAATGTTTGCTGTAGAACAGGTTGAAGTCACTAAAGGTTCTGCTTCTGCTATGGGCGGAGCAGGTACAGTGGGCGGCAGTATCAACTTGATTTCTAAAGTAGCTAAAAAAGGCGACTTTCTAGAAGGCTCTGTTGAAAATGGTACAGATAATTATCAGCGTATAACGCTAGATGGTAATAAAGACTTCGGTAATGGGATAGCAGCCCGCGTTGCCATTATGGGGCACCACAATGAAAAAGCCGGCCAGTCTGATGGGGCTGAATATAAACGTGCCGGTATTGCACCAAGTATTACATTTGGTTTAGATACTTCTACTCGTGCGACCCTGAGCTACTACTACCTAAAAACAGACGATACTCCTGATTCAGGCGTACCATACAACAACCCTACTGGATATTCGCAATATTCAGGAAAGCCAATTGATGTCAAACAAGGAATTTATTACGGCTGGAAAGACCGTGATTTCCAAAAACAGGAAAATCAGGTTGGTACAATCAAGTTAGAACATGATCTGGCTGATAATCTAACCATTTCAAATACCGCAGTTTATAGCAAGTCTAAGAATGATTATCTGTGGACCAACCCGGATGATTCTCAAGGAAACATTTATAAAAATGGGAATGTATGGGCACGTGTAAACTCACGTATTGCTAATACTGATACATTTACTGACCAGTTAGCATTAACTGGAAAATTTAATACTGGCACTCTTAAGCATAGCTTTAACTTAGGTGCTGAGTATTCGGATCAAGAAACAGATCGTACTCAATATATTATTAATGGCTTGTCTGCTACAGGTGCAGAATACAACAAATGTACCCCTGCCGATATTGCTTCGGGCTGGTGTACTTCTGTTCAAAATCCTAATCGGGGACCATGGACAGGAAGTATCAGTACTGAAGGTGCAGACCAATATAATACACAAACTAAGTCTACTTCTATTTATTTCCTAGACAGCATTGAATTCAATCCACAATGGATTTTAGATTTAGGCTTACGTTGGGACAAGTTTGATACAGAACAAACCATGACATATGGCGCACGTAACAGTGCTGTTCTAGGTTCATCCACCACTCCTCCAACAAAACAAGTTGGCGAGCAAGTTAAAACTGAAAGTGATACTGATTTCTTTACTTATCAAGCAGGTATAACTTTCAAACCAGTTGAAAATGGTTCAATTTATGCCAGCTATGCAACATCTGCAAACCCTGTAGGTGTAGATGCTGGTGACGGTTCTGAAGGTATTGGCGCAGCGTATAGCAATTTAGATCCTGAAGAAAGCCAGACTTTCGAAATTGGGACCAAATGGGATCTTTTAGAAAATCGTTTAAATTTAACTGCTGCAATTTTCCGTACTGAAAAGCAGAATGCGCGTATTCAGTTGAGTCCTACTACTTATAGTAATATTGGCGAAAGCAAAGTTGACGGTATTGAGCTGGGCTTGAACGGTAAAATTACCGATAAATGGGATATCAGCGCCGGCTATACCTATCTAGATAGTGAAGCAACTAAGAATGGCGTAAGCTGTCGTGGCACAACCTGTACTGACCAAGCGGTATTTAACGGTAACCGGATGCCGAATGTTCCTAAAAACAGCGCTACACTTTGGACAAACTATCAGGCTCTTCCACAACTTCAACTTGGTGCTGGTGCAACTGCAATGGACAAAGTCTATGGTGACTTAGCCAATACCAAGTATGTACCGGGCTATGTCCGTTACGATGCCATGGCACGCTATAACGTAAATAAAAATGTTGATCTGCAGCTGAACCTTAACAATCTCTCAGATAAACGCTATTTCACTAAAGCCTATGCTTCTCACTATGCTACAGAAGCAGAAGGCCGCAATGCTGTACTGTCTTTAAACTTTAAATATTAATCTTGTGCCGAAAACCATAATATTTTTATGGTTTTTAGCTTAAAATAGCCTCTATATAGGGGCTATTTTTATATCCATATTTTACTAAGACAGGTGAAAGCCGTGATCCATCATATTCCTCATGTATTAACTCAAACCCAGGTCCAGCATTTTCGGGAAGAAATGGCTAAAATTGAGTGGGTCAATGGCAAAGTCACCGCAGGGACGCTGTCAGCCACGGTCAAACAAAATCAGCAGCTTCCAGAAGACCATCCTCTTACTCATCATTTAAGTACAATTATTTTAGAATCTTTAGGCCAGCACCCATTATTTTTATCGGCCGCCATTCCTCTTGATATCATTCCTCCGTTATTCAATCGCTATGAAAATAATGAGGCATTCGGTTTTCATGTCGACAACTCTATCCGCCGTATCCGTGGGACCAATGAGCGGTTACGGACCGATCTGTCCTGTACTGTATTTTTAAGTGAGCCGGAAGAGTATGTAGGAGGTGAATTGGTGGTAGAAGATACTTATGGTTATCACGAAGTCAAGCTGCCAGCCGGAGACATGATTCTCTACCCTTCAACCAGTCTGCATGAAGTCACACCAGTCACCCAAGGCTGCCGGATTGCTTCATTTTTCTGGGTACAAAGTATGGTACGTGATGATGCAGAACGTCATATGCTGTTTAATCTGGACCAGACTATACAAAACCTGCGCATGCAGCTGGGTGACCAGCATCAGGAGGTTATCAAGCTCACAAATCTGTATCACAACCTGATGCGTAAATGGGCAGAGCTTTAAGACAGTTAAAGAAAAAATAAACTGTTATTTTAATAGGCTTTTTCTATTAATTATAGTTGTCTGATTATTTTACAGATAACGATTGACAGCTTATTTTTTATCACGTAATTTTAAGGGCATGAATATATACCCGAATATTCTCGCCCTCCTCCCTACAGGCTCCCTCCTGAGCTTGCCCCTGATGCTGCGCCTCGCGCGCGCATAATATATACCTGCCTGTATAAGGCTAAAAGATACCTTGAAATTTTAAATAGTTTGACAAAATATAGTTAATATAAAAGTAGTACGTTGCGCTTAAATTCGATCCGAGCCACCTTGCTACATAAGGAGTTCCCTCATGATGTTGGCTGACCCAAGTAAAAAATACCGTCGTATGTATCAGCGTGTCGATTTACCAGACCGCCAGTGGCCAAATAAAGAAATCAATCAAGCGCCTATCTGGATGAGTACTGACCTGCGTGATGGTAATCAGGCCATTTTTGAACCGATGGATCTTGAACAGAAATTCAAGATGTTCCAGATGCTGATAAAGATCGGTTTTAAACATATTGAGATTGGTTTTCCATCTGCTTCACAGATTGATTTTGACTTTACCCGTAAGCTGATTGAAGAAAATCATATTCCAGATGATGTCTATATCGAGGTTCTGGTTCAGGCACGTGACCACTTGATTCAACGCACTTTTGAAGCGCTGGAAGGTGCCAAACGCGCGATTGTGCATATCTATAATGCCAACTCACCGACTTTCCGTAACAAGGTATTAAATGTAGATATCAATGGTGCCAAGCAGTTAGCGATTAATGCAGCACAAAAAGTGAAAGAATATGCAGCGCAGTATCCTGAAACTGATTTTATTTTTCAGTACAGCCCTGAATGTTTCTCTGCAACCGAGCTTGAGGTTGCCAAAGACGTTTGTGATGCTGTAACTGAAATCTGGGAAGCCTCTCCGGAAAATAAGGTTATTTTAAACTTGCCAGCTACTGTAGAAGTTTCTACGCCAAATGTTTATGCAGACCAGATCGAATGGATGCACCGCAATATTGAACGTCGTGATGGCGTAATTATTTCAGTTCATTGCCACAATGACCGGGGCTGCGGTATTGCTGCCTCAGAACTGGCCATTATGGCAGGTGCAGACCGTGTGGAAGGCTGCGTATTTGGTAATGGCGAACGGACTGGTAATGTTGATGTCGCAGCAATTGCCCTGAATATGTACACTCAAGGTGTGGCACCAAACCTGGATTTTTCCAATATTAATGAAATAATTGCTACAGTTGAAGAATGTACCGGTTTGCCTGTACACCCGCGCCATCCATACGCAGGTGATCTGGTCTTTACTGCATTTTCTGGCTCGCACCAAGATGCCATCAAGAAAGGTTTTGAATTCCAGAAAAATGAAGAAATCTGGGATATGCCTTATTTGCCAATTGATCCCAAAGATCTGGACCGTGATTATGATGCAGTAATTCGCGTCAACTCACAGTCAGGTAAGGGTGGTATCGCCTATTTGCTTGAATCTAACTATAACGTTGTATTGCCACGTCGCTTGCAGATTGAATTCTCACAAGTAGTACAAGAGCACACAGATGCGACCGCAACCGAGATTACTGCCCAGGAAATCTGGTCACTGTTCAAGCAGACCTATGTCGAAGCTAAAAATACTCACTACATTGCACAGAACTATAAGCTTTCCGACCATAATGGTAATCAGGTCATTGAACTTGAAGTGACCATGAATGGCCAGAAGCAACAGATCCGTGGAGAAGGCAATGGGCCAATTTCGGCTATTCTGGATGCCTTGCAACTGCCGATTGATGTATTGAACTATGAAGAACGCAGTATTGGTTCAGGTGCTAATGCAAAAGCACTGGCACTGGTCGAACTGCAAGTCAAAGGTTCGGGTAAAAATGCTTTTGGTGCCGGCGTACACGACAATATCGTAACCTCTTCAATTGAGGCCATCCTTGCCTGTACTAACCGCCTGATTGATCAGGGCGTATTACACCCTGAACAGGTCATTGCTGCCGCGATTTAATATACAATTCCTTTTGAAAGGATACCCTGAGCTTGGTATCCTTTTTATTATTCATTTTTAAAGATTTAAGGCGAACCATTCCCGTGTCTTTTCCAAGCGACTCAGTGGGCCTGGTCACCCCGCAAAAGTTTCAATTTGAAGAACCACTCGAACTAGAATGTGGACGTATTCTGCCCCGTTTTGACTTGATGGTTGAAACTTATGGTACCTTGAGCCAAGACAAGTCCAATGCGATTCTGCTTTGCCATGCATTATCTGGTCATCATCATGCCGCAGGTTATCATCATGAAGATGATAAAAAACCGGGCTGGTGGGATGCCTGTATTGGGCCTGGCAAGGCCATTGATACCAACAAGTTTTTTGTAGTGGCCCTGAATAATATTGGGGGCTGCCATGGCTCAACCGGTCCAACCTCCCCTAACCCTGATAATGATAACCTGCCCTATGGTCCGGATTTTCCACTGGTCACTGTACGTGACTGGGTAAAAACCCAGGCACTCCTGTCAGACCGGTTAGGAATTGATGTGTGGTACGCAATTGTGGGTGGATCACTCGGCGGCATGCAGGCACTACAGTGGTCAGTAGATTATCCGGACCGCTTGAAGAATTGTGTGGTGATTGCCAGTGCACCTAAACTATCTGCACAGAATATTGCTTTTAATGAGGTCGCACGCCAGTCTATTCTCTCTGATCCGGATTTCCATCATGGGCGCTATCTGGAACACGACAGTTATCCAAAACGCGGTCTGATTTTAGCGCGTATGGTCGGCCATATTACCTACCTTTCGCAAGAAGCCATGATGCAAAAATTCGGCCGTGACTTGAAGTCCGGAAAATTCATGTATGGTTTTGATGTCGAGTTTCAGGTTGAAAGCTATCTGCGTTATCAGGGTGAACAGTTTAGCCGTAATTTTGATGCCAATACTTATCTGATCATGACCAAAGCTCTGGATTACTTTGATCCCGCCCGTGAATATGAAGAGTCCCTAACCCGGGCCATGAGCCAGACCAAATGCCGTTTTCTGGTCATTTCCTTTACTACAGACTGGCGTTTTACTCCAAAGCGTTCACAAGAAATTGTAGAAGCTCTGATTACGAATCATAAACCGGTCAGTTATCTGGATATTGACGCTGAACAGGGCCATGACTCGTTCTTGTTCCCGATTCCGCTTTATGTAAAAACCTTGCGTGCTTTTCTTGGTGGCGAAGAACACCTGAAGTCCACCCCGAAGGAGACGGTATAATGCGTATTGATCAGCAGCTGGCAGAACGTTGGATCAAACCAGGCTCTAAAGTCCTTGATCTTGGCTGTGGGGATGGAGAATTACTCGCCCATATGAGCCGCCGGCATCAAATTCAGGCCTATGGACTAGAAATTGATCAAGAAAAGATTGCAATTGCCATCAGTCGCGGGTTAAATATTATCCAGCAGGATTTGAACCTGGGTTTGAGCCGTTTTGATGATCAGTCTTTTGACTATGTAGTCATGGCACAGGCTTTACAGGCGGTGGATGCACCAGATGTGTTACTTCGTGACATGGTGCGTGTAGGGAAACAGGCTATTATTACTTTCCCGAACTTCGCCCACTGGAAAACCCGTTCTTTTCTGGCTCTTAAAGGGAAAATGCCTGTTTCGGATGCTCTACCCTATATGTGGTATAACACCCCAAACATTCATTTATGTACGTTCCGCGATTTTGAAGCTTTATGCGCGGAAAATGATATCCAAATTATTAACCGACTCGCCGTGAATGGGAATCAGCAAGGTAGTTTACTGAGTAAACATGTTCCGAATCTGTTTGGTGAAGTCGCTATTTATCGAGTGAGCGCTCTATGAAAAAAACGACCTTAATTGGCACATTGGTATTTGGACTTTTAACTATCCAGGCGCATGCTGACTATATTCCACAACAACAATCTACAGCAGCCCAGGCAGCGCGTTATTCAACTATGGGGATCAATGATCTGGTTAAAGCTGCAAAAGCAGGCCAGCCAGGTGCCCAGTTCTATTTAGCCACCCATTACCAGTACGGTAAAGATATTCAAAAGGATGAAAAGCAGGCATTTGCCTGGTTTAAAGCTGCCGCTGACCAAGGTTTGTCTGCTGCCCAACTGAATGTGGGCCGGATGTATGCAGACGGGATCGGCGTAAAAAAAGATGAGATTCTGGCTCGCCGTTATTTTGAAAAAGCCGCCAGCAGCGGTGACAACCGTGCCAGCTTTAACCTGGCAATGATGGAAGAGCAGAAAAAGAACTATGTAGGTGCTTATCAGTGGTATGAACTGTCTACCCGCGACGGTATGCTCGACACTAAAGTTATTAATCTGTCTGAGGGCAAGAAAACTGCACTGGCAGCTAACCTTACCCAGGAACAGATTCGTATGGCACGTGACCGTGCAGACAAATGGATTCAGGCCCAATAATTTGAAGCTTGTATTTAAGGCGCCTTCGGGCGCTTTTTTATGGTCTCAATAAAGCATTCGATTTGAGGTAAAATATTTAAACTGTTTCTTAAAGTGACGAGCACAATAAAATGTCTGCAAATACATGGTTATCTCAGGAAAGTCTGGTTCTGGCCAGTAACAACAAAGGGAAAATTGCCGAGTTTGAAAAACTGTTTGAACAGCTGGCACTTCCAGTTGAGGTCATTCCTCAAGGTCAGCTAAATATTGCTGATGCAATTGAAGACGGGTTGAGCTTTGTTGAAAATGCCATTATTAAGGCCCGTCATGCTGCACGTATTTCTGGCAAACCGGCGATTGCCGATGATTCGGGGATTTGTGTCCCGATTTTAAATGGAGCACCCGGTATCTACTCGGCTCGCTATGCTGGAGAACATGGGAATGATGCAGCCAATAATGCTCGCTTACTGGAAGAATTAAAATCTCTGCGAAGACCCGGAGAACCGGTTGAAGCCATGTTTGTCTGTGTTTTGGCCTTAGTACAACATGCTGAAGATCCGCTACCGCAAATTTTTGAGGGCGTGTGGCAAGGAGAGATTCTGGAAAAACCACGTGGTGAACATGGCTTTGGTTATGATCCCCTGTTCTGGTTACCAGAACTTGGCCTGTCCAGTGCCGAGCTGCCAAAAGAAGAGAAAAATAAAATCAGTCATCGCGGGCAGGCCATGCAGCTATTTCAACGAAGTTTGCAGAATCATCAATAAGCCACAGTTTAAATTCGTTTTAAAGGGTGAAAAGTTCCTTTTCTTTAAGAAAGGAACTTTAAACGATGTGTAGTAGCAGACCATAAATCAGAATAATTGCGCAGCTCACCATAGTACCTGAAGCAATATACTTGGCAGAGATTCCAGTACCCTGATAATGAGTTTCTAGCGCCACAATATTTGCCGCCGGCGGCAAACAGAACAGTAGAAACATGACTCCTATATACTGCCCGATATGTGGAATAGAAATAAAAAAATAAGTCAGACTACATAAAACCAGTCCACAGCACAGTTTAAGTACAGCCAGTTTTAAACTATAAGTTATATCGTCTAGCTGAACTTTCGTCCGGCGCAGCCACATGCCTAGCACGCACATCCCCGCAAAGCTCATACCGATTTTGGCCAGACCGTAAAGCATATCAATCCATTTATGCTCAGGCATATACTGAAAACCGAATAAGCGGCACAATATAGCAATAGTCAGGGCAATTACTGGTGGTGATTGAAGCACTTTTTGCAAAATACTCTTCCAGGACTGCTGCTCCGAACTGACCGCAGTCACTGCCCAGATGTTGCCAAAAATTGAACCGCCAATATATAAAGCTACCATTGGTGCACTGATTTCAGGCCCAAATAAAGCAATCGCAAAAGGAAAACCGAGCCAAGCCATATTTACATAGCTAAAACATAAAGACTGGAGCTTGTCTTGAGAAATGAGCCAGAAAAAATAAAATAGAATTACCGCGACAATAAAACTAAATATCATCAGGCTAAGGCTGCCTGCCTGATAAAACACCATATTATAAATAATGACAGCGGGTATAAATACTCGTGCCAGCAGGGTTGCGAGCATAGTTTTTAATGCAGAGGCATATGCAGTTGTCGCCAGTCCCAGACCACATAAAAATGCAAAGAGGGGTAAAAGCAATGCCACGTGGTTTTCCTCTGGTGTTGTGGCGCTATGGTAGCACTAACATTAATTAAATGCTCTAAATGGCAGGCTGTCTTTAAACTGCAATATATAAGTCACAAGGCTGTCATACAGACCTGTTGAGATATCTTCTAGTTAAAACAGGAGAATTTTCTATGGCTGGACTATCTATTTGGCATGTGGTCATTTTTGCAATTGTCGTTATCTTGCTGTTCGGCACGTCAAAACTTAAAAATTTAGGTAAAGATGTAGGTGGTGTAGTTAAAGACTTTAAAAAATCTATTCGCGAAGATGAGCAGCAAACTGTAGCCCTTCAGGAACCGCGCACTATTGAACACCAGAATGTTAGTGCTGACACAAATTCAACCGTAAAACACTAGGGTATTTTTCATGCTCAATATTGGTATGACTGAGCTGCTGGCTTTTGGCATCATTGCTTTATTGGTGCTTGGGCCGGAAAAGTTACCAGAGGCAGCGCGCTTTGCTGGCAGGTGGTATGGCAAGATCAAACGTATGGTCAGTAATGTACAGGCTGATCTGGACCGTGAATTGCGCCTTTCAGAACTCCGTGAGCAGATGCAGCAGGAAATGGCCCGTATTCAAGAGCTGGAACAGAAAATGCAAGCCCAGATGCATGAACTACAACAACACAAAAACTTTGCAGATAACGCTCTACAAGAACATGCAAATACTCATAATAAAAATTTATCCACGCAGTACTTTTTTATTGAGCAAGCCCCGTCTCTGGTCCTGACTCGTCAACCAGAACGGCCGGCCTGCTTTTGCCAAATTACTGAACAGCCAGAAAGCCCTGTACAGTCTTCTTATCCTGAACTCAAGGTGGCTGTATGAGTCAACTTTCTCCTTCACAGCTCCCAGGCCCAATATTAAATGAGCAGTCACAAACCCAACTTGAAGAGATGCCCATTACCCGGCACTTAATGATTTTGCGCCGTCATCTTTTTAAAATTGTTGCTATTCTAATTGCTCTATTTTTTTGTCTGCTGCCTTTTGCAAACCGGACTTATCAGCTACTTTCAGAACCACTAAGGGCCCAGTTACCCAGCTCGTCAACCATGATTGCGACCGATGTAACCGCGACGTTCATGGTGCCCTTCAAGCTGAATTTCTTTATCGCCCTCATGATTGCCATGCCCTTTATCATTTATCAGCTCTGGACATTTGTAAAACCGGCGCTATATGAAAAAGAAAAATCCTTAGCCCTGCCCTTATTGGTAGGAAGTATCAGCTTGTTTTATGCCGGCATTGCATTTGCCTATTTTGTTGCCCTGCCTTCAATTCTGCATTTCTTCATGAGTGTGTCACCTGAAACAGTGGCACCGATGACAGACATTAATAGTTACCTAGCTTTCTGTTTAAAACTGTTTCTGGTATTTGGACTGACTTTTGAAATTCCGATTATTACTTTGCTTCTGATTTTGATTGGGGTTGTATCTACACAACAACTGGTCGAGAAAAGACGTTTTATCATTGTCGGGTGTTTTTTTATCGCCATGTTTGTTACTCCACCAGATGCAATTTCCATGGTTATGCTGGCTATTCCAATGTGGCTACTTTTCGAAGCTGGACTTTTCTTTGGAAAACTCATTGAAAGGCGTAGAGCAGTCTAAGATCTTCAACTTTATTTCAGCAGACTTCGGTCTGCTTTTTTCATCATACTGTCTTATTTTCTTCACCTGAATGTCACTTAACCGTCAAGGTCCCGTCATATTTATCACCTAATTTAATTACAACTTAACAACACCTTACTTGTATTTAGGAAAAAACATGACGCAGCTGACGCCATATCATGAAGATCAAGAACTTGATAATAATACTTCATCTAATATCCATTTCCGTGACATTTTAGAGCAACGCATGACGCGCCGCAGTCTCATTACCAAGACAGCAAGTGGAGCAGTTGCCTTGGCGCTGGCTTCTACACTGACTGGCTGTAATGATGATGACGACAATAGTAATAGCGGAACAGCACCAGTTACTCCGAATGACCCTAACCAGAAGCCTAGCAAACTTTCATTTACTCCAGTGGCTAAAAATCTGGATGACATTGTGACTGTACCTGAAGGCTATCAAGCTACTGTAATCTATGCGTTGGGAGACCCAATTAATCCAATGCTTGGGGACTGGAATGATAATGATATTCCACCTGGTCCAAGCTTCCAGTTCCGTTCTGGTGACTGCCATGATGGTATGCATTTCTTTGGTTTAAACAGCGCTACAGACCGCTTTGATGATACGGTCTCAGCACAAGGTTTGCTGGTAATGAACCATGAATACATCAACCAGACCTTCCTTCATCCTAAAGGTCCAACCAAGGTTGAAGGACGCCGTCCTGAGGATGAAGTTATTCGTGAAACCAATGCGCACGGCGTATCTGTAGTCCATATTAAAAAGGACCCGGCAACTCAAAAAGTAGAAATTGTTAAAAACTCTGTTTTTAACCGCCGTATTACTGCCTCAACAGAAATGGATTTTGCCGGTGCTGCTGCAGGTTCCAGTCTGCTTGCTACACGTTTTTCACCTGCCGGACGTCAAACACGTGGTACACATAACAACTGTGGCAATGGCTATACACCTTGGGGTACTTATTTAACTACCGAAGAAAACTTTATTGGCTATTTCCAGCGTTCAGGACATGACGAGTACCAACGTACAAATGCCGAGAAAATCGCATTAAAACGTTATGGTCTGGGACTAAAAAAAGACGAACCTTATCTTTATGAGCTGGATGAGCAGGGCGCTCCTAAAAAGGGTGAAGATGGCAAAATTGTTTATAGAAAAGATTCAAATGGTAATTTAATACCAAATATTGATGATCAGGGTCGACCAGTCTATTTGGGCGCAAGCTCACGCTATGCTTGGGAAACTGTCATTGGACAGGTTGAGTCACAGGATCTATATGACCGCTGGAATGCTGATGTAAAAGCGGATCAGCCTACTCAGGACTATCGTAACGGACCCAATACTTTTGGCTGGATGGTCGAGATTGACCCGTTTGATGGCGGTCAGAGACCGGTTAAACGTACTTCTTTAGGCCGTTTTGCACATGAAGACAGTGCCTGCCGTGCAGTAGCGGGCCAACCTTTGGCATTTTATATGGGTGACGACTCTAAAGGCGAATACATCTATAAATTTGTCTCGAGTGCAGTATGGGACCCGAAAGATGTAAACCGCGGCTATACTGCTGGCGATAAATACATGAACTCAGGAAAACTGTATGTTGCCAAGTTTAACAGTGATGGTTCAGGCCAGTGGATTGAACTAAGCTATGGTAAAAATGGTCTGAATGAAAGTAGCAGTACTTATCCCTTCACCTCTCAAGCCGATGTGGTGACATTTGCCCGTTTAGCGGGGGATGCTGTCGGCGCAACAAAAATGGACCGTCCGGAATGGGCGACCGTTAATCCGGTAAATGGTGAAATCTACGTTACCCTGACCAACAACTCGAATCGGGGAACCAGTTACCCGACAGATGCAGCTAACCCGCGTAATTATGATGACCTTAAAGACAAAAAAACTCAAAGTGGCAACGTAAATGGTCATATTATCCGTTTTAAAGAAACCGATGATAAAACTACAGCTGAAACCTTCAAGTGGGATATTTATCTGTTTGGTGCCGAAGCCTCTATGGCATCAAATATTAACCTGTCTGGTCTGACTGATAACAATGACCTGTCTTCACCAGACGGAATGTGGTTTGACCCGCGTGGTGTGCTCTGGATTCAAACAGATGATGGAGCTTATACCGATGTCACAAACTGTATGATGCTTGCTGCTTTGCCAGGTCAGATTGGTGATGGTACTACCGCAACTACTTCAAGCGGACAGCAGACATTAATGGGTGCAAAAGTAACAGACTCAACCCTGCGCCGTTTCCTGGTAGGGCCAAAACAGTGTGAAATTACCGGGATTGCCATGACCCCTGATTACAAAGCTATTTTCATTAATGTGCAGCATCCGGGCGAAGACTCTGCCAGCTATGTAACTCCTGCAAGTCACTGGCCGGCAACCCAAACTGACCGGAATAACACTACAGCCCGCCCACGTTCGGCAACTGTCGTAATTACCCGTAAAGACGGCGGCGCAATTGCGGGTTAATCCTCTTTTTATGAATATGCCGGCCTATTGACCGGCATATTTATTTTTGTTGAGTCAGAGAAATCCGCTGCTGCACAATCTGCCCGCTCTGCTCTCCTTGCTGAGTCTTTTCCAGCCAATTCCATGCATGATGGTACAACCTTAAAAAATTTGAACACCGGGTTCCGTACATCGGGCTTTGAATAAAAGTAGAAGAAAGTAGCAGTTCCATATCCTGACTGATACCCGTCTCTGGCAGGGCATTCTGATCTACCTTGCGCTCATCTTCTAAAATATCCCAGACAGCTGACTCCAGTATGTGCTCAGCAACAGGACGCTGGAGCATAGGTAAAAATTCCTGGGTAAAGCGCTTTCGTAAATGCAAGGTCTTTTGCCAGGAGTCGCTCATGAGCCCGTTAGAAATTACGTATACGCCACTGGCCAGCACCTGAGGAGCCTCACCTCGGTTACTCATATATACTGCCTGCGTTTGATCTCCTATCACCAGGTTAAAACCAGCATATTCCTGCTGTTGTTTCTCAAGCATTTGAGCAAAGCGAATGGGTTTCTGCTCAGATTCCAAAAAGGCCTGCACTAAATGACCACGCGAGGTCGGATAATGCTGCCGGTCTGTGCCATCACGAAAATTGGTGATCACTGCCCAACGTCCAGATGCTGTAATACCCATCCACGTACCACCAGATTGTAAATCTTTGCCAGCTATAACCGGACTGTTCTCCCAGTGATTCAAGACTTGCGTAGGTCGCTGATAAAACTCATCCCGGTTAGAAATCAGGCATAATGGCATACGATCTAACACTTGCCAGGCTAAAGCCACAATACACATAGGCATCTCTCATGATCTTTACACATTGAATGTACAACATTTTTAGGAACATTCCGCTAGAATCTGTGCAAAACGAATACATAAAGGAGCTGTAATGCTGACCTATCCGAGTATTGACCCAGTCGCGCTGGCACTGGGTCCTTTAAAAGTTCACTGGTATGGGCTGATGTATTTATTGGCCTTCTTGTTTGCTTGGGGACTGGCCAGCTACCGGGTTAAACAGCGTGTAGGCTGGACCACCGATATGGTATCTGATCTGGTTTTCTACGGCGCACTTGGTGTTGTGATCGGTGGACGGCTGGGTTATGTGTTCTTTTACGGATTTGATCAGTTCCTAGCCAACCCGCTCTGGTTATTCGAGGTCTGGACCGGGGGCATGAGTTTCCATGGCGGTTTTCTGGGGGTTATGCTAGCAATGCTGCTCTGGTGCCGTAAATATCAGAAAACCTGGTTCCAGACACTGGACTTTATTGCGCCATGTGTCCCCACTGGTTTGATGTTTGGCCGCATCGGAAACTTTATCGGTGGTGAGCTTTGGGGTCGTCCAGTTATCAATCCAGACTATCCCTTCGGAATGGTTTTTCCGCATGTAGATAATCTGGTACGTCACCCATCCCAGCTTTATCAAGCTTTAGGCGAAGGCCTGATTCTGTTTATCGTGTTGTGGTGGTTTAGTTCCAAGCCACGTCCACGTATGGCAGTTTCAGCGCTGTTCCTGATCGGTTATGGTATTGCACGCTTTGTGGTTGAGTTCTTCCGTGAACCGGACAATGGCCAGCTCTTTATTGGCTGGATGAGTAAAGGCCAGTTCCTGACCCTGCCAATGATACTGATTGGTCTGTGGATGATGTGGTACGCCTACCACAGAAAAATTTATGACTGGGGTCCACAGAAAAATACCTGATACATAGAGGAGCAATTGCTCCTCTTTTTTATGCTAAAGTTCTGAGCTGTTCTGCTTGATTTCAAAAGACTATGCTTGAGTTCTGGTTTGATCCTAAAGTTTCCATCACACGTAAATTGCTGATCTTTGTATCTATTGCAATAATTACTGCTGTGCTGTATGGGATGCAGCCGTTGGCATTAGACGCTATTTTAATGTTTTCGGGCACAGGTATCATTTTTTTAATCTGCCGTTACTGCAAAATGCACTTTGCAGCCGGGCAGCCCGCTGGCTTGCTCTATCGTCTGTTAACCTGGATTCCCATAGCATTATTGCTTGCCCTGATTTTTATGAATATGAAAGAGGGCGAAATTTTACTGCCAGGTGCACAGGGAATTGGTTTTATGGCACTGGCCGTTTGTCTGTTCTCGCCTTTATCCCTTCTACATAAAAACAAAAATCCAGAAGAGAGTATGTAATGCTTGATTTTTGGTATTCGGCACGCTGCACCCGTCAGGTTAAGCTGATAGTTTGTATTATGACCTGTGCCATGATTTACCTGTGTTCTACTGTGCAGGCGTTGTCGGCTGTATTGACAGGATTTAGTCTTGGTTTGGGCATATCAATACATCTACTCAGGCAGCTGAATCTTAAAATAAGACAAGATAATATTTATAAAAATGGCCTTTCTATTTTGCTCTATAGCGTACCTTTGGCTGTTTTTCTTATTTTGCTTTATGTATTGCCTGATGAACATAAAATGATTTTAGGATTACAGGTGCTAGGGTTTACTGCATTAGGACTATTTATCGTATCGATCTATGAAAACCGCGCCAAACGCTTTAAATAAATTTTTCTCCAACCAAAACGCTAGATTTATATTTGAACTATAGGCATTTCAGGTTTCAGGACAATAAGCTGTAGTTTCAAGCTGTTTTAGAAAAGTCGAAAAACCTTGAGGTGTACGGGCTATTAAGCGGCTACTGGTCATGACCCTTACCCGGTTACTCCATATCACCTTGTATTGCAGGTTTAACATTCTTTTCACCAGACCTACATCCTCATGACAGGTTAGTGCTCCAAACCCGCCAGACTTGATATAGGCCTCGGCACTAAAACTCAAGTTGGCGCCATGAATATGTCGATGATCCATATCATCACAATAATGCTGCAGATAGCGCTGCCGGGTAAGTGACGACAGATGTTGCCAGCTATCTACCTCAACCACGCCACAGATTACATCAGCAGGCTGATGCAATAGCTGCTGCTTAAGCCAGAAGCGGTCTACTTTCGAATCTGCATCAGTGCAGGCAATCCAGCGGGCACCTGTAGCAATGAGAGTGCGAACACCCAGATCACGGGCATGGCCTACACAGCGCACTGCACACTGCAAGTAGTTTATACCTGCACGTTGTACCAGTTTCAGAGACTGATCGGTACAACTATCTAGCACCACCAAAACTCTTACCTGAACGGAAGCCGGCAGTTCATCTACAGCCTGTTGAATGGCCAGCAGGCAGTCAGACAGATGCTCTTCCTCATTATGGGCAGGAATGACAATGCCAATCATGTTAGTCCCTCCTGATGTGCCAAGCTACCAGACTCTGTAGTCCAGAGGTCGACCAGAAAATCCGGATCATCTAACCCAAGATAATGATAAAGTTTCAGGTGCTGCTTTAACAGCTGATGGACTAAATTCCCGTTTAAACTAAACCCGTCAATTGGGTAACGCCAGTGACAGCACAGCAAAGTACCGGTGTCATTTAAACTCCGTTGTACCCATTCAATCAGCTGTAACAGTTCATTCTCATTTAAATAGTAAGCAATCTCGCTAATCACGATGAGATCAAATTTTTCTTCAGGACACTGCTGGGGAATCCGTTTCTGCTGTATATCAATATGTAGCTGTCCTTTTAAGCGCTGCCGGGCCAACTCGACTGCTTTGCTGTTTGCATCCAAACCAAGCAGTTCGTCACAGCGGCTGGCCAGCTCTTGACTAAAAACCCCATTGGCACAGCCAAGTTCCAATATGCGTCCGTACCTTTGCCGGGGTAGCAAGGCCAGACAAATCTGCCGTTTGCGCTGTTCATACCAGCGCTGGGTATAACCCCATGGGTCATCATTATAATGATAGAGTGTATCAAAGTAATCCTGTTCAGGCATGTATATAAACCTCGCAGGGCATCAAGATTCGCTCTACCGTATGTGAAGATAAAATAGGTGCCTGTCCGGTACTTGGGTCTGTTTCAAGCTGGCTTTTAAAGCACTGAATCGCCTGTTTCTTGAGCCTGAGCTGTGCGGCTGTCAGTTCCAGCTTGCAGGCAGATTTCCAGGGAATACGGTTGTCCTGTGGCCTGGCCCAGTGCCATGACCAGATCAGGACTTGATAACAGCTAAGCTGCTGTTGATCTGCCAGCCGCTGTACAGTTTGACCAGTTGCTTCATGATCAGGATGACCATCCTTTGCAAATGTACACACCAGAATATCATCAGGTCTGACCAGCTCTTTTAGAGCAGCATACAACTTTTGCTGCTCAGCAGTCACTTCACCATCTGTCAGCTGCAGTGCAATCCGGTTTACCCGATTCTGCACGCCTAATACTTTAAGCGCATTCAGGCTCTCTTGAGGCCGCAGCTGATCCAGCTGCTGTGGTGTATAAAGCTGTGAGTCCGGATGGCTTTGTGTACCATTAGTCACAGCCACCAGCAGAATTTCACGTTCCAGTGTACTAAGCTGCTGTATCAGGCCAGCACATCCTAAAATTTCATCGTCTGGATGCGGCGCTATAATCAGTATACGTTGCCCTGCCGGAAAGGCTTGCTCAGGGACAAGCGTCTGTAATGACTGTAACCCGCTCCATTGCTGCCAAGCCCGTTTGGTCGTGCCATTTCCATAAATCAGGCGGTCTCCTACCGGACTATTTATAACATCCATGCAGTGTCCTCCATAACCGAACGCTCACCAATCTGTTCCAGATCAAAAGCCGCATGGCTTTGCCTTAAAAAAACCGGTAAATCTGCTGCCATTTGGGCAAACATGGTATTTTCACAGAAAGGTCGTGCTCCCAATGCCTTACCAACCAAGTCCAGAACCTTTTGTGCAGTCTGCTCAGTCTGAATACGCAACATCCGAATAATCAGCTCGTGACTTTGCGCAGGATGCTGATCAATTTGTGCTGCTACATATTTGAAATATTCACGGGTAGTAGCTAACGCACTATTTACTTCACCTAGATACATTAGCCGAAAAGTATTGGGTTTCTCCTGACAGGCCTGTTGTAATGTATGGGCCAGACGGGTAGCCGCACCATACCAGCAAGCTGCCACACCAGCAGCACCATGCCAGAATCCTGATCGGTCTAGATATTGTCCGGGCTGCCCTACCGTTTGTGCAACAACTTTATTAAAACTGATTTTTGCAGTCTGGGTATAAGCCATTCCTATAGCATTCCATTCACTATGGTCGATGCAAATATCTGGCTGGTGCATGTCAACAATTAACAGCTGTGAATTATTCTGTGTATCCCGATAGGTCATGAGTCCATAATCGACCAGCCCTGCACCCGAACACCAGTACTTATTACCTGAACATTGCCCATTTTGGTAATAAAGTGGTTGTATGCCACCCTCTGCAGCCCAGACAGCATAGACTCCCACAGGCACCTTGCTGTAACCAAGCTCATGCAAAATACTCAAAGCATCCAGATGGGATTCAAACCATTTCACCAGATTCAGGTTAGTTGCCGCGACTTTTGCCAGAACTTTCCAGCGTTCATACGTCTGGCCGCTTGCAGGATGAGGAATTTCGCTACTCAAATTGCAAAGTTGCTTAAATGTCGTGATCAAACTGTCTGAAAGATGAGAAGAATCCTGCTCAAACTTGGTCAATATAGTATTCAGGGTGGTCATAAAACTCCCAGATATAGCTGTATTACTTTAAAAAGAACACAGCGAGCTCAATGATTATGATGAATTTTTTATAATTAAAAACTTATAACATTGAATAACTTGATACTCATAGAGGTCTTATACCTTTCATTCAGTCAGGTTCTGTAAAAAAATATTATTAAAAGTAACTTACTCAGTAATTATTTTTATATCCGGTTCTGTTGATATTCAGGAACGTGGTTGGAAAATAAAACCATGATGAACCTCGTCTTTTAATGTAGCGGTTTTCAGTCAGGCTAAAAAAAGCTAATATGTACGGTCAGCTGATACTTATCTCTGATCTTCTTAAGCCCTTCGATTTTCTTAGGCCCTTCCTAGTGAGAGAACCATGCGCCAATATCTAGACCTTTTACAACATATCCTTGAACATGGTGGTGATAAAGGTGATCGTACCGGAACAGGTACTCGTTCTGTATTTGGTCATCAGATGCGCTTTGACCTCTCTAAAGGCTTTCCACTTTTAACCACAAAAAAGGTCCATTTTCGCTCTATCGTCGTTGAACTGTTATGGTTTTTAAAAGGCGATACCAATGTGAAATATTTACAGGATAACAAAGTAACAATCTGGGATGAATGGGCAACAGCTGAACAAACTGCCCGCTTTGGGCGTCCTGCCGGAGAACTGGGACCAGTCTATGGACATCAATGGCGTAACTTTGGTGCGACCCAGAATGAAGATGGCAGTTATCAGCAAAACGGGTTTGACCAGATTTCCTGGCTAATTAATGAGATCAGAACCAATCCGAATTCACGCCGGCTCATCGTTTCTGGCTGGAATCCTAAAGAAGCCAGCCAGGTTGCATTGCCACCTTGCCATACCCTGTTTCAGTTTTTTGTACAAAATGGCAAATTGTCTTGCCAGCTTTACCAGCGCAGTGCCGATGTATTCCTGGGTGTACCCTTCAATATTGCGAGTTATGCCCTGCTCACTCATATGATTGCTCAAGTCTGTGACCTTCAAGTTGGTGATTTTGTCTGGACCGGGGGTGATACACACCTGTATGCCAACCATTTTGAGCAAGCCAGATTACAGCTGGGCCGTGATCCGCTAGAACTGTGTCAGTTAAAACTGAATCCAGAAGTAAAAAGTATTTTTGACTTTAAATTTGAAGATATTGACATTATAAATTATCACTCGCATCCTGCAATCAAGGCACCGGTGGCTGTATGAGTTTTCAAGGCTTAGAAGTTGTACATGTAGTTGCGATGGACCAGCAGCGCTGTATTGGCAAAAATAATGATCTGCCTTGGCACATTCCAGCTGACCTCAAGCATTTTAAAGAGATTACTCAGGGCGGTGTAGTAATCATGGGCCGCAAGACCCTGGAATCCATGGGACGTGCTCTACCTAAACGGGTCAACTGGGTAATTACCCGTGATCCAGACTGGTCGTTTGAAGGTACCAAGGTTGCACATAGCATCGAGGATGCTCTAGAACAGGCCATCACTGATGTGAAAACCAGTGAAAAACCTGAGAGTTTATTCATCATTGGGGGTGGAGAAATCTTTAGACAGACGCTGGAGATAGCTGACCGTCTGGAGCTTACTCATGTTAAACTAAATGTGCAGGGTGAAGCTTATTATCCTGAAATTCCTGAATTTTTTAAAAGGATTCAAAGTACGCCACAAAAAGATGACAAAAGCGGAATTGAGTTTGAGTTTGCAACCTATCAGAAATAGAAGGGACTCAGACTGACTTGACCACTTATGCACAATATTGGAAAGCGTGATTTTTTTATTGCTCTAGGCAAAGGGTTACTGCATTTTATCTTTAGCTTGTTTGTTATTCTTTCATCTATCTGGTTATGTCTGGCACTCTGGGTTCAGGAACCTGTTAGCTGGCTGGTTACCCGGATTCTGATCGGAAGCTGGATCGCTTTTGCGCTTAGTGTGCTTGGTATTTATGTCAGCCAGCATTTTTTTAGCCGCCGTATAAATAGTATCATTTATATCTTGTGTTTTATGAGCGCCCTGTCTTGGTATATAGGACTGGATGCCCGGCAAGACCGGGACTGGAACCCGGAAGTTTCCCGACTTCTTGAATACGAGCGTCAGGGTGATCAAGTAACCTTACATAATGTCCGTAACTTTGCTTGGGAAGCAGACGGTAAAGTCCATGAGCGCTGGAAAACCCGGCATTTTGATTTAAACCAGATTACCGGAATTAATATCATCACCTCTTACTGGATGGGTCCACAAATTGCTCATACCCTGGTCAGTTTTGATTTTGCCAATCAGGAGCCCCTTACCTTTTCTATTGAAATTCGTAAAGAAAGAAATGAAGAGTTTTCAGCGATTGGCGGTTTTTTCAGACAGTACGAACTGAGCCTGGTGGCCTCGGATGAGCAGGATATTATCTATACTCGCAGTAATATTCGTCATCAACAGGTATATTTTTTTCCCATCAGGATGAGTGCCTCGGAACGTAAAGCTCTTTTTTTAGAATATTTAAAGACGGCAGATGAACTGCGGGCAGAACCGCAGTGGTATAACACTCTGACCAGTAATTGTACTACCATCATTTTTGATATGGTTCAGGCAATTAACCCGTATCAGTTACCCAAAGATTATCGGCTGCTGGCTTCAGGCTATCTACCAGAGTATTTGTATGATCTGTATGCTCTAGATCATCAATGGAGCATTCAGGAATGGTATCAGCATGCGCATATTAACCCGCGCACTGAACAGATCAGTCAGAATCCTGAAAAGATTCAACAGTTCTCTCAACTGATGCGTCAGGGTTTACCCTCACCTCAGCCTTGAAAAGTGAGACTTTACTCATTTTATTTAGAAAATACACCTAAAGCTACATATTGAAGCTAAATTTTGCGTTATGTTTTTACTTTAATGTCAATAACATAATAAATGATGAGAACGCTAAAATGTTTAAACAGATTTTAATGGCGAGCGTGATAGGCAGTTCGGTTCTATTTACTGCATGTACGAATATGCCTGATCAAGGCAATACTACTGTCGACGTTGTTCAAGCACAATTATTGGATCGCAACTGGACCGTAACATATATCGGCAATACCGAGATTGTTAAAACTAGCCAAGCTGTCCAGACTCTCCCAAGCCTGATGCTTGAATCAGCCACACAACGTTTTAGCGGCACTGATGGCTGCAACCGGATTATGGGTAGCTATCAGCTTACCAATAAAGGACTGGTTTTTGGCCAGATGGCATCCACCCGTATGGCTTGTTTAAATCCGAGTAACCAGCAGGTTGCTGCAGCTTATAACGAGGCTCTCGCTAAAGTAAGCGCTTATCAGGTCTATCATAAAACCTTAAAGTTACTCGACCGTCATGGCAATGTAGTAATGCAGCTTAGCAGTCCAGCTCCACTACGCTAAAAATTGAATAGATTGATTTGCCCGTTTAGACGGGCTTTTTTACGTCTGTTGCACACAAGCTCTATTGTAGCTCTATGAAAATTTATTATAGTGGAGGAAATCTATTCAACAGGATAAGACTATGCAACAGGCATTATTTGGAGGCGGCTGTTTCTGGTGTGTTGAAGCAGTTTTTCTGCAACTCAAAGGTGTAGAAAAAGTCGTCAGTGGCTATGCAGGCGGTCATACTGAGAATCCGGATTATGAAGCCGTATGTAGCGGACAGACACATCATGCCGAAGTCATTCTGGTAGAGTTTGATGAGCAGCAGATCAGCTATCAGCAGCTACTTGAAGTATTTTTTGCCACTCATGACCCAACTACGTTAAACCGTCAAGGCAATGACATTGGTACACAGTACCGCTCAGTGATTTATTATTTTGATGAAGAACAGCAGCAACAGGCACAGCAGATGATTAATGCGCTCAAAGCTGAGGGTTTAGATATTGTGACAGAACTGAGTCCGGTACCTACTTTTTATGAGGCTGAAGAGTATCATCAGAATTTTTTTGCCAAAAACCCTTCCCAAGGCTACTGTAACTTTATGATTCCTCCAAAACTGTTAAAGTTGAGAAATAAATTCCAGGATTTACTCAAATCTGAATAAAAAACATCTATAAAAAAAGCGGCTATACTGGCCGCTTTTTTAACGTTTTTACTTTAATTATCACTAACGAAAGCAATATCGCTGAGCCCGGCTTCGCTCGCACGAGACATTACTTGCGCTACAGTGTCATACCGTGAGTCTTTATCTGCTCTTAGCTGAACTGTGGGTTTACGTTCAGCTTGTCCAGCTTCTGCAAACCGGGTTTCAAGCTCTTGAAGACTGATCATCTGATCATTCCATGCCACCTGATTCTGGGCATTGATACTGATTGTAATCGCCTCAGGCGGCGGATCGATAATTTCTGCTGTAGTTTGTGGCAGATTTAATGGAATTGATGGGTTGGCAACGGTTGCTGTCACCAGAAAGATGATCATCAAAACCAGCATAATATCGATGAGCGGAATGAGATTCATCTCATTCATGCCAGCATCGTTATCTTCACCCAATTGAAAAGCCATTAAGCCTGACCTCCAGCATATTGCTGCTGTGCAGCATTATTTACTTCTGTTTTAGATACATTACTGTCCTGCTGTAACATAGTATCAATCAGCAAGCTATGTGCCTGATCTTGCAGGTCATGAGCAAGTCCACGATTGAAACGTACTGCAATGTTGTAAGCCAGTACTGCAGGAATCGCTACGGCCAAACCAAGTCCTGTCATGATCAAGGCCTCACCTACTGGTGTTGCAACCTGAGCAAGACCGGCCTGGCCACTCTTACCTACGGCCACTAGGGCATGAAAGATTCCCCATACTGTACCGAACAAGCCAACAAATGGTGCAATAGAAGCAATAGTCCCCAAGACTGCCACACCTTTTTCTGCAGAAGCTTTCTCTGCAGAAATCTGGCGCAGTAGAGCCTGTTCAGCGACTGCCTTACGTTGCTCAAAACCGAGTGGTGCCAGTTTGGTTTTAAGTTTAGCCAAAGCCTGCGAGAGTTGAGCATAAGCTTGCTGTTTAAGTTGGCGGGTACCCATCAGACGTAAAATAAAGATGGTCCATGTCGCAATCGACATTGCCAAGAGCACGAAATACAGTGTTTTGCTGACTGCATCCGCATGTTGCCAATAAACTGAAAAGTTCATACTCGAACTCCTGAAAATGTTAGCCGTTAGGATTCAATGTTAATTCAAATGGCTGCTCGGCCCGGATCGGATAAGCTACACCATTTTCTTTATACGGTTTGAACTTTGCACTACGCACTGCGCGTAAAATCTTTTCATCGAGTGCACTAATCCCACTTGATTTGGTAATACGGGTCCGCTCTTTAATAATAGAACCTTTTTCATCCGCCTCTATATGTACCACAATTACCCGGGTTTCACCCTGCAAGTCTTTATTACTATAAGACGGTTTTGGCGAACGGCTCCACTGTACTCCTGCTCCGCCAATTGAAACAGTTTTTGGAGACGGTGGCGAAGGCGGAGCCGGTGGTGCAGCAGCAGGTGCGGGTGGTGGTGCAGCTGCTGGTGCCGGTTTAGCTATTTTAGTTTCTGAAACTGTTGTGGTAGCTACAGGTGAAGGCACTGGTGGTGTTTCTACCGGTTTCGCAACAGGTTTAGGTGCTTCAGCTTTTTTCACCTGCTGAACCTTCTCAACCTTTTTCGGTGGCAGAGGTAAAGGTTTTTCAACTACTTTTACTTCTTTAACCTCTTTTGGCTTGGCAGGTTCAGCTTTTTTTGGCTCAACCTTTGGTTTAGGTGGTAAAGGTTCAGGTGGCTGCTGGATCTTGACAAACCGGACCTGTAAAGGTTCTTTTTCAATCGGTTTAAGATCAGCAGTTTTAAGATGGCTCACACCCCAAAGCACACCGATATGCCCGACCATTACCACGGCTAAAGCTGCGACAATTTTCTTTTTCATCGGGTTAGAGGGGGGCATACTGGACACGGAGGAATGACTCATAAGAATCTGTTACCTAATAGATTGCTTTACTTCAATACAACAGGAGAAGAAGATAAAGCTCATCGGTTAGCACAATGAAAGTATCGCAATAATAAATGAGAAGTGTTTTCATTTGCAACCGTTATTTAATTTATTTTAACCACCCTTCTAATTCAGTAATAAAAAAAGGCATATCCCTAGATATGCCTCTTTTTAGTCAGACTTTAATTAGTTTTACTGAAAAACAACAGTCTTGTTGCCATCTACAATAATACGGTCTTCAAGGTGCCATCTCACTGCTCGCGCCAGTACGTGGCGCTCTACATCCTGACCAAGCTCACGCAACTGCTCTACTGTAAAGTCATGGCTCACCCGTTCTACATCCTGCTCAATTATCGGACCCTGATCCAGATCAGCAGTAACATAATGTGCTGTAGCACCAATCAGTTTTACACCTTTGTCATAAGCTTGCTGATATGGATTGGCTCCTACAAATGCTGGCAGGAACGAGTGATGAATATTAATAATTTTCATCTCCCATTTGCTGACAAACTCTTCGTCCAGAATCTGCATATAACGTGCCAGTACCAACAGATCATTGCCCTGCATCAACTCATCAATCTTCGCATAAGCTTCACGCTTGTTTTCTTTATTGACGGGCACCACTTCAAATGGAATACCAAAGTTCTCTACTGCTGAACGCAGGGTCTCATGATTAGATACCACCTTGGTAATTTCACATGGCAGAGCTCCGCGGGCATGACGCCATAGCAGCTCAAGCAAGGCATGGTCGACTTTAGAGACTAAGATACCCACTTTTTTCACATCACTAACAAAAGCCAGACGCCAGTGCATGTCATAACGCTGGGCTACATTCACAGCAAAGGTCTGGATCAGTGTTTCCTTCCGGGTCTGCAAATGTTCAAGTTCAAACTCAACACGCATGAAATATCGACCGCCCTGCGCTTCAGTTGCATATTGATCAAGTGCGGTAATATTTGCTCCCTGATGATACAAAAAGCTCGATACAGCCTGCACAATGCCCGGCTTGTCTTCACAAGTAATCAGGAGTCGTGCTGTATTGGCAGTGGTCATGTTCATGTCGGTTGATATCGCTTATAAGTCAAATTAAAAACAAGCCGCATATTCTAGCGCGTTTTTACGGCGGGCAGAATACTTATGAAAAAAGCTGCATGCTATTTTGCTGAAGACAGGCTGGCAAACAGTTCTGAAGAGCCGAAGGTTTCAAGCAGACGCTCATAAGTCTCACGACTTTCTCCCATCAGGTATGGCCCTTCCAGAAAGACCATCTGGCGCAGCGCCTGCCATACCCATTTTTCTTCAAGATGGTTGCTGTCACTGATGTGGCCAGACATATACAGGAAATTGGTCCAGTTGGTCAACACAATCCACAGGTTAATAATGAGTGCCTCAATTTCTGAAGCAGTCATTTTCATTAGCCCCGCATCGACAAAAGCCTGATAAATTCTCTGGCCCTGCTGCATGACCTGGCCGGCAAAGCGTGGATACATCTTTCTAAAGTCATCATTGTTTTCGACCAGATGATAAACATCCCGATGCAAAAAGCGGTATTCCCATAACTGGCTGCTAAGGACCTGAAAATAACGAATCTTGTCATTGGCATTCAACTGACGGTCATCTGGCAGAGACAGCATGTCGAGTGTCTCTTTCTGGTATTGTTCCATCAGTTCCTTAATAATTTCCTGCTTGTTGCGAAAATGGTAATACAGATTACCTGGACTGATTCCTAATTCGGCTGCAATATGGTTGGTGGTTACAGAACGCTCTCCACGCTCATTAAAGAGTTGCAAACTGATCTGCAAAATCCGGTCTTTAGTTTTCACGGTCTTGGAGTGGGACATTCTTAATAACCATCTATTTCAAAAAGTTAGTGGACTAACACATAAAGTGACTTGACTATTTAGAGCATTTCCTCTAAAAAATTAAATATTAGATTTTATTTAATGGTAGCGTGTCATGAATAGTCAAACAAAAACAACTCAAATGACTCCACATTCACCTGATATTCAGCATATGCAAGACTTGCTTGAACATCAGAGATTGGCGTATCAGCGTCATCAGGTACCTTTGGCCAAAGAACGTATTGACCGCCTGTCCCGTTTAAGACGCGTACTGGTAAAATATCAGGACCAGTTTGCAGACGCAATCAATCATGATTATTACAACCGTTCAATTGGTGAAACTAAAATTGGCGAGCTGCTGACCTGTCTTGAACATATTAAATATTATAGCAAGCATTTAAGCCAGTGGATGAAACCATCTAAACGTCATGTTGCCATGATTCATCAGCCTGCCAAGGCATGGGTACAATATCAGCCTATGGGCGTGATCGGCATTATTGCACCTTGGAACTATCCCCTACTTTTATCCATAGGCCCATTAATCTGTGCATTGGCAGCAGGCAACCATGCCATGATCAAGATTTCCAGCGCGTCTTCAAATTTTGGCCAGATTCTGGAAAGAGCTCTGGCAGAAGCCTTTCCGCAAGATCTGGTCGCAGTAGTCAATGGAGGTGGGCCTATTTCAGATGCTTTTAGCCATCTGCCTTTTGACAAGATTATTTTTACCGGCTCAACCGCAGTGGGTAAAACTGTAATGGCAGCAGCAGCTGAAAATCTGGTGCCAGTCATTTTAGAACTGGGCGGCAAGTCGCCAGTGGTAGTACACCCTTCCATGAATATGAAAGATCTGGCACAGCGGATCGCTGTGGGCAAACTCTGGAATGCCGGACAGACCTGTGTTGCACCAGACTACATGTTTCTACCCAAAGGTAAGACAGAGGAGTTTATAGCAGAATTCCGTACGATTGCCACGACTATGTATCCTCATTTACGTGATAATCAAGATTACACCTCCATCGTAAATGACAAGCAATACCGCCGGGTACAGAGTTATTTAGATGATGCGCGTGAACAGGGTGCGCAGATTGTGGAAATTAATCCAAAAAATGAACTGCTGGAAGATGTCTATAAAATTGCACCGACCCTAGTGACTGGGGTCACCAGTTTTATGCAAATCATGCAGAATGAAATTTTTGGGCCGGTACTACCCATCATGGAATATGATCAGATTGATGAAGTGATTGAGTTTATTAATCAACGTCCACGCCCACTTGCGTTATACTATTTCGACTATGATTCAGCACGCGCTGATTATATCGCACAGCGTACGCATTCCGGACATTTTGGTATGAATACCGTATTAACTCACGTTGCTCAGGATGACTTGCCTTTTGGTGGGATCGGGGCCTCCGGTATGGGTAAATATCATGGACCGGAAGGCTTCTTCAGTTTGTCGCATGAACGTTCAATGATGTCAAATTCCAAGCTCTATAGCTTAAAATTTATTCTGCCACCATTTAACAAGCCGCTCTACAAATTGATTTCAAAAACACTGTTGCGTTAAATGATCAAGGCATGATCTATCACACCAGATCATGCTGTGTTTTAACCGAATTCGCTTGTCTTTTAATCGGATTTTTGGTATAAAACGCCCCTTGAATGAATTCATCCGTTTATTTTATGACTGGCCACACATTTGCTGCTGGCTAAATCAATGGAGTTCCACCATGTCTAAGGTTTGCCAAGTTACCGGCAAGCGTCCAGTCGTTGGTAACAACGTCTCACACGCCAACAACAAAACCAAGCGCCGGTTCGAGCCGAACCTGCACCACCACCGTTTCTGGTTAGAAAGCGAAAAGCGTTTTGTACGTCTTCGTCTGACCACTAAAGGTATGCGTATTATCGACAAATTGGGCATTGAAAAGGTTGTAGCTGATCTTCGTGCTCAAGGCCAAAAGATCTAAGGAGTCATTGCAATGCGTGACAAAATTCGCCTAGTTTCGTCTGCTGGTACTGGTTATTTCTATACCACGACTAAAAACAAACGTACAATGCCTGAAAAAATGGAAATCAAAAAGTTTGACCCAAAAATCCGTCAACACGTGATTTTCAAAGAAGCTAAAATCAAGTAATCTTGATGAAGCGCCAAGAAACGATCTCCCTAGAGGTCGTTTTTTTTTGCATTTTTTTTGCTTGACTTGCTACACTTTTTATATCAATAGATTTTGGCATCTTTTGTGCTTTATTTTTATTATTTTCTTTTCACCTCCATCTTTAAGGAGTAGGTAGTGCCTCATGACGTAGATCTCATTATTTTACTGGCAGTCGGTTTTGGTATTGCTCTGATCTTTGGCTATATTGCTGCCCGTCTACGCCTTCCTCCCCTGATTGGCTATCTTATTGCCGGTATCATTATTAGCCCCAACACCCCAGGTATGGTGGGTGATATTCAACTGGCCAACCAGTTAGCCGAACTTGGTGTAATGTTTCTAATGTTTGGTGTGGGCATGCATTTCTCGCTTAATGACCTGCTTCAGGTTAGGCGAATTGCTGTGCCAGGCGCAATTTTACAGATTACAGTAGCAACACTGCTGGGAATCGGTATTAGCATGTTATGGGGCTGGAGTTTCGGCTCAGCTCTGGTCTTTGGTTTAAGTCTTTCCTGTGCCAGTACAGTCGTTTTACTTAAAGCACTGGGTGACCGTGGCCTGCTCGAATCAGTCAACGGCAAAATTGCTGTAGGCTGGCTACTGGTTGAAGATCTGGTTATGGTACTGGTATTGGTGCTGCTTCCTGCTACTGCAGTGCTTTTAGGCGGAACACCACTATCTGATGGTAGTGGCGATGAAAATATCTGGCTTACTTTAGGTCTGACTTTACTTAAAGTGACCGGTTTTATTGCTTTTATGCTGATTATTGGAAAACGCCTAGTCCCAATGATTATGCAGTTTGTCGCACGTCTGGGTTCTCGTGAACTTTTTACTTTAACTGTGGTTGCTGCGGCAGTTTCAATTGCTTATGGCTCATATGCGGTTTTCGGCGTATCGATGGCACTGGGAGCTTTCTTTGCCGGTATGGTAGTCAAGGAATCAGATTTTAGTCATCGTGCTGAAGAGGAAACCTTACCACTGCGTGAAATTTTTTCGGTACTGTTTTTCGTTTCAGTTGGCATGTTATTCGACCCTCGGATTCTAGTCGAAGAACCTGTTCACATTTTAGGTGTAGTCGCCATTATTATGATCGGCAAGACACTGGCAGCGATGGCACTGGTCCTGTTCTTCCGTTATCCGATTAATACAGCCCTGACTGTCGGTGCCTCACTGGCACAAATTGGTGAATTCTCTTTTATCCTGGCCACATTAGGCTTATCTTTAGGTCTGCTTAGCCTGGAAGGCCAGAATCTGATTTTGGCAGGGGCCCTCATTTCGATTAGCCTGAACTCATTTATTTTCTCTGCCATTGAACCAGCACAGCGCTGGATTCGTGAACGATCTCATTTAGCCCGGCTACTGGAGCGTAGCGGTGACCCGCTTGCGATGCTACCGGATGAAGTATCTCAGGATTATCTGCGCGACCAGGTGGTAATTGTTGGGCATGGGGAAGTTGGCCGTCGCATCACTCGCACTTTAATGCAAGAGAATATCAAAGTTGTTATTGCTGAAGAAAACCGCGAAATAGTAGAGAAATTACGTGAGCGGGGTATTGCTGCGGTCAGTGGCGTTGCAACTGAGCCTGGTGTATTGATACAGGCCCATATTATGCATGCACGACTGTTAGTATTGTCGCCCATGGACATTGTAAATGTGCATCGTATTATCGATATTGCCAAACAGCTAAATCCACAGATTCAGGTACTGATCTGTGCGGAAAGTAAGGAAGAGGCTGAAGTTATCCGGGCAGAAAATATTGGCGAGGTATTCTTTGCCAAAGAAGAAATGGCTAAAAATATGAGTAATCATATCTTGAACCAGATCGAAATTGCGCACCATACAGCCCCGACACACTAGTTAAAATGTTTAAAAAAGCGTACTTTGATGTACGCTTTTTTAGTATAAATTCTAAGTTTCCAGTGCTTACTAGCTCAGGTATTTTGGTTTTTCATCAATAACCTGAGCCTGCCACTGATTAACCTGTTTTTCAAGCAAACCAAATAATGCGGCCTGTATCATATGCTGTGCTACTACAGCAGTTTCATCACCAAGCAAGGCTTTAACTTCATCATTAAACTGGATTTTAACCAAGGGTTCTTTTTCTGAACCTGCATTGCGCAATGCCAATTCACCACCTTCGAGCTGTACCAGTTCCAATACTGCTTCCTGATTACCAAATAATTTTTTCAACTGTTGTATAGACATAACTCCTCCATGCTCCGACATGGTGGCAAAGCATTGATACTTTGCATCTCGAAATATTTATATAAGAGCGGGTCAATCAAATTTCAAGTCTATCCAATAGACCCTTTTAGAACTCAACCATTTCATTACGAAAACCATCAATCAGCTGGGTCAGTTCACGGTGCCATTCCCGCAGAATTTTAACATCTGGCAACCAGCTTTGTGGGCCTTGGGTGACTTTAATAATCAGATTGGATGAGGTCTCTTCTTCAGGTACAGGAGCATTAGGTTCAGGTGCATACTGGCATAAGCGATAAGCCCGCTTAAGCTCGGCAATAAAGCCATGTTTGGCCAGTTGCTGCATAACGACCACTTCAGGCGAAACCTGTCCTTTATCTGCCATCTGTTCCTCAATTGACTTTAAGGTAGGCTGTGAATCATTTAAGCGGTAATAACGGGCCAGTTCCTGTAAAAATGCCAGTAATGAACCATGCAGATGAAACACAGCAGCCTCACGATAAGCCTGTGCCTGCTGTACATGCTCAATCTGCTCTGCCTGCTGGCAAGCCAGACGTGCAAAATAGAGTTTCTGGTTAGTACGGTCAGCATGAAAGCGGGCAACACGGGACATGAAAAGTCTTCCTAAATTTTGTTTTTACTTACAAGATTAAGATAAACAGAATTAGCCGGGATTCACAATAAGAATTATGGATGAGTAACATAACCTGGATAGATTTTTTCTTTTGAATGATATGACTACATTGCTCTATAGTAATATTTTATTGATCGCTATCCATCTCAGCCAGAGAGTATTCTTCCACAATATAGGGTATATCAGATTTACTCCAATTATTCCAAGTATAAAAAAGGAGCATTATCTGCTCCATCTTTATTTAAGCCTTAGGCTTGTCTTCCGCAGCTTTTACGCGAATACCATGACCATGCAGTCGCAAGGTATTGAGACCCTTGATTGCTTTTACAGCTTCACGCCCATGTGGCATTTCAACAAAGGCAAAGCCTTTAGACTTGCCAGTTTGTGCATCAAGTACTAGCTGGCAGGAGTCAACCGTACCATAGGCCTTAAACAGCTCTAGCAGTTCAGCTTCAGTGACGGTACGTTCCAGGTTGCGTACTAAAATTTTCATAAATTACCTTTTCCAGCGGCAGGTATGTAACATCAAAAAGTATATGCCTATTCTACTTTTCGAGTGCATTAGCACAATCTGACTAGTTTAATCGAGATCTATACCAAAACCTAAATTTATTGCAGCTGAATTATTCCAGCGTTTTTGCACAAAACTGCGCGATGACGGTTGATGGATCTGCACATCGACCAGTGATTCAGGCAAGTCATTTAAAAAATAACTTTCAATGATACGGCCCTGTTCATCATATTTATCTTGTGCCCAGCTACTGAATTCCTGCTTGGTCAGAATCAGCTCATCCTGCGCCCGGGTCAATGCTACATACAGAACACGGCGCTCTTCTTCTACTTGGTCAAAATCACCCTGTGCACGAGCATGTGGATACTGACTTGGTGAAACATGAGGAACGTAACAGACTTTTTGCTCTGCTCCCTTGGCAGAATGGATAGTAATCAGGGTAACCAGATCCTGATCAGTGCTACGCTCCACTTCTGACACCGAAATAGGCTCCAGTACATATTCTTCAAGAAAACCGGCCAGGCTGTTATGTTTACGGGCTAATTGCTTGACCAGATCAAAGTCTTTCAGACGTCTGGACCATTCTTTGTTTTTGTAATTATCTTCTAGCTGTTCAGAGAGTGCTTCTACAGCAAGACTGATACAAACCTCGACTTCATGTTGTAAAACATCTAGCTGTTTCATCATCAGTATTGCTTTAAGTTCTACCCGGCCATGCTGTTCCAGCCGCTCACAACGCATATCAATATCAGACAACTGAATCAGTTCATGAGCGAGCTTGCTGGCACCTACATCTCCTACACCATTCCAGAGCGTCAGAAAACGCATCCAGGCAATATCATCCTGTGGATTAGCTACCACCCGCAGCATGCTCAGCATATCTTTTACATGCGCAGATTCAAGCAGTTTTACCCCACCCACAAATTTATAGGGGATATTGGCATTGATTAATGCCGCTTCCAAATGCCGTGCAGTAAAAGAAGAACGTACCAAAATCATATGCTCATACCACTGGGCGCCTGTGTATTGACGCTTGATCAGATCTTGAGCGATCCAGTTAGCCTCTTCAAATTCATTACTGAACAGGTGCAATTGTGGTTTTATTCCGCGGCCTCGAGCGGCAATCAGATGTTTATCGTAATGAAGTGGACTTTTATCAAGCAGCCAGTTAGATAAATCCAAAATCTCCTGAGTAGAGCGGTAATTAAAATCCAGATTTAATACCTCGGCATCAGGCACATGTTCTTTAAAATGATGGATATTCTCAAAATCAGCCCCCCGAAAGCCATAAATCGACTGTGCGTCATCACCCACACAGAATAGTTTGATTTTACCCACCAAGGGCTGTAGTAAAGCCCATTGCAGCGGATTAGTATCCTGCATTTCATCAACCAGCAGAACTGAACACAGTCGGGTTACCCAGTTAACCAGTGCTTCTGAATGTTGTAAGTGCACCGCTACAATTGCCAGAATATCATCATAGTCCAGAAAATTACGCTCACGCTTTCGCTGTTCATAAGCTTGCATGAGTTCAGCGATCTGTGCCTTATGTTCCAAAGCATCTGGCCATTGCTGTGCAATTGCTTCACTCAGTTTGTTCCGGGTATTACGGGCATATGAATAAATATCACAAAGCTGTGCTGCCTTGGGCAATACACTCTCTTTATCTTTGCCACGTAACAGCCGGAACATCAGTATCTGGTCATCACGGTCAATAATACTGAACTGGCCCAGTCCAAATGCCTGAGAATTACGGCGCAGCAGGTACATACAAAAGGTATGGAATGTTGAGGCACGCAGACCCCGGGCTTTTGCTCCGAGGTGCTGCTCTACCCGAGTGACAATTTCACTCGCAGCACGACGGGTAAAGGTCAAGATCTGAATCTGGTCAGCGGGTATACCCTGATCAATCAAGTAAGCAGCCCGGGCTACAATTGTTTTGGTTTTGCCACACCCGGCACCCGCCAGGACCAGACAATTCTGGGCAGTGGTGGTAGCCGCCTGTTTCTGTTCTAGATTTAACTCATCAATCAGGGTACTTAAACTCATGCTATCTGTTCATCCGCACTTGAAGCACCAGTTTAGCAGAGCCAATATAGAAAGGCAGGCTCATCTACCCTGCTTTTCAGCCAGTTTTAAAATACGACCGATATTTTCGCAAGTACGCTCCAAATTAATGGCTCCATTTTGGCAAGCTGCGATAATATCGCTGCACTGGTCCAGAATTCCGAAAATTGCAGTAAAACCTTCTTCATACAGAGTGTCAGCTTGTGGGCCAATACTCCCCGCACAGGCGATCACAGGTTTACCATACTGTCGAGCCAGACGAGCGACTCCCACCGGAGTTTTACCAAAACAGGACTGTTCATCCAGTCTCCCTTCACCAGTAAAAATATAGTCAGCCCGGGCAATATATTTTTCCAGCTGGGTTTCCTGTATAACCAGTTCAACACCTGACTGAATCCGGGCACCCGTAAAAACTAACAAGCCAAATCCAAGCCCCCCTGCCGCACCTGCGCCAGGAACTTCGCGTTTTCTCAGGTTTAACTGCTGTTCTACAATATCTGCAAAATGGCTGAGGTTATGATCTAGTTGTAAAACCATATCAGGCGTAGCACCCTTTTGCGGACCAAAAATATAAGAAGCTCCCTGCGCTCCAGTTAACGGGTTATTGACATCACTGGCAATAATAATTTCTGTAGACTTCAAGCGTGGGTCCAGTCGAGACCAGTCGATTGTTTTTACCCGATCAAGTTCCCTACCCCCTAAAGATACTTCATGGCCATTATTATCATAAAAATGTACACCTAGTGCCTGCGCCATACCTGCTCCGGCATCATTAGTAACACTCCCACCGAGCCCAATAATAATTCTGGATACACCTAATTCCAGTGCCAGACGAATCATCTCACCAGTACCATAGGTTGTGGTTAAAATCGGGTTACGTTCTGCCGGAGTAAGCAGATGAATACCATTGGCTTTAGCCATTTCAATCACAGCAGTCTGGCCAGCATCGATAAGACCAAAATAGCTTTCAACTTTCTGGGCAGGTAGAGGACCCGTGACCTGACATTTAACTTGCTGTCCCTGAGCAGCGGCAATCAGTGTATCTAATGTACCCTCTCCGCCATCTGCCATAGGAACTTTTATAAACACAGCTTCAGGAAATATTTTACTGAGTCCGTTTTGCATGGCATGACAGGCTTGTAGTGCAGTCATACTTTCTTTAAAAGAATCAGGAGCAAGTACAAAGGTAGGTGCCATAAAGTTTTCTTTTTGTGGATAAATTTAAACTTTCAATGAACAGAAAGAGGCTTATGTCTCTTTCTTGTTTTAAACATCTGCCGAACTTTTTGGAATACGCTTAATCGCAGCTGCCAGTGTTAAATAGTTAACTCCCTGAAAAAGGATATCGACAGCCAGAAACAAGCCTAACACCCAAAACGGCGCATCGGGCGACATCAAAATGATAATACCGGTAGCCAGAGTCAGCAGCCCGGAAAGCAGGATCCAGCCCCAGCCTATTAAGGGTTTTAATATAAAAGCATTTACACTTCGAATTACGCCGGCAATGATCAGAAAAATAGCCAAAATATTGGTCAGGACAATTGCTGTTTTAACTGGTGTACTAAAAGCATAGTAACCGGCTACCAGATAAAGAATTCCAAACAGTGCCCACAGCCAGCGTGAACCGCCTCTAAAAATTTTAAAGGCAGCAACAAAGTGCAAGATACCGCCTATCATCATCAAGATACCGAACAAAAATATTACGGACAACGTTGCGAAAGGCAAGGAGGCTAATAGTAATATTCCGAATAGCACCAGAAGGATACCAATACCTAAATACCATTTACGATTTTCATGTAATTGATGCCGGATGAGATCATTGCCTACAGTTTTCATTTTCATTACTCTTCTAGTTATTAAGTCTTTAACTACTGTAAGTAACAAGTCATCACTTGTCTGTATAAATAGTTTTTATACCGGTTTCATGCATTGTGGATAAGTTGGTTTTTATCCCCAGTTTATTTTAGCCAGCCAATTTCTGTAGCTGTTTGTCGACTAACCATCGTTTGCTGGAGGTTTTCTGCCATTCTGCTTTTATCGGCTGAAAGCGGAATATGGCCAGTCATAATCTCGGCACGCTTTTGCGGATATAAAGGTTGAAGATGAGGATCAGCATAACCTTGCGGATATAAAGGTAAACCAGTATTGAGATCATATTTATCGGATGCTCCAAATGCATGGAGCAACTCATGCGCTAGCACAATCTGATTCTGTTGTGCCTGCTTACTCGAAGCAAACAGATTGACTGAGCCGATCCGGCCTTTTTCAAGTGCTGTAGAATGTTTTAGTATCCGGTTAAATTGAGGATCATAGAAGTTCAGATAGAGCGTTACACTGGGGGAGCCTTCTTGGCTCATCGAATTTTTCCAAGCATAAAAGCGGAATTTTAAACTCCACAATATGACATCGATTAAACCCGCCTGTTCAGGAACTTTAGGTGGAAGCTGTTGTAGAGGCCGGCCCAACTGAAAATAAAAATAAACTGGTTGTATCCGGTACGGAGCGGCAGCACTGCTGAGATACTTCTGTATATCTTTAAACTGATCGATTGTGAGCTGATCAATATACTGCTGTGTTGAACTACGCTGGTCAGCATTAATAGGATGTAATAAAACAGTCACCGGGCGGTCCCAGTTCTGGTTCTGGTCACGCCAGGCATTTATGGCAACCACCAGCAAGATCAGCAATAAAACTACAATCCGAATACTTTTCCACACTGCTGTGCTTCCCCATCAATTTCTTAGAGATTCTATTATTTTCTTTTGTTTAGTCATAAAAAATGCCAGTCGAAACCGGCATCTTTTTAGTTAGATATCAGGCTTCGGTCCATTTACCATTTTGGAAGACTAAACTCCATTTGGTCTGTTTACCTTCTGGTGTTTCAGAGCCGATATACTGCTGTTGGTTTTTACGGCTGAATTTTACCACTGTCGGGTTACCTTCAGGGTCAGTATCAGGTGCCTGTAATAGAAACTGATATTTCGGATCCAGCTGTCCGGCTACTGTACGCAGCTCGGCAACTTTAGGTGCCCGGGTTTCACGGATTTTTGGAAACTTACTGGCTGCCAAGAACAGACCGGCTGCCCCATCGCGTAGGACAAAATAGTCATCATGCTTGGTGGAGCGCAGATGCTCCATCTTGATCGGATCAACACGCGGTGGCGCAGGCTGCCCGTTTTTCAAAACTTTACGGGTGTTGTCACAGTTATTGCAGGCAAAGTATGGACCGAAACGTCCAGTCTTAAGCTGCATTTCACCATCACATTTATCACATGGAATTGTTGGGCCATCATAACCCTTAATCTTGAACTCACCTTCTTCAACTTCATAACCGTCACAATCCGGATTATTGCCACAGATGTGCAGTTTACGACCACCATCGATCACATAGCTGTCCATAGCAGTTCCACAGATCAGACAGCGTTTTTTCGACATCAAATCGGCTGTTTCTGCTCCATCATCATCAGATAGTGCGGCCAGTGACTCAACTGGTACAAGATTCAATGTACCCTTACAGCGTTCTTTAGGGGGAAGGTTATAACCTGAGCAGCCCAAGAATACACCGGTGGTTCCGGTGCGGATCTGCATTGGACGATCACATTCCGGACAATGTACGTCAGGCACTTCAACCGGCTGATTACGACGCATCCCCTGATCACCCTGTGCATTATTCAGCCGCTGCTTAAAGTCACCATAGAAACTGTCCAGTAGTTCCTTCCAGTTGCGTTCGCCTGTCGCGACTTTATCTAGCTGTCCTTCAAGGTCAGCAGTAAAAGCATAGTTCATCAGGTTATTGAAACTTTCATCTAAGCGATCAGTAACAATCTCACCCATTTTTTCTGCATACAGACGGCGGTTTTCCAGTTTGACATAACCACGATCCTGAATTGTTGAAATAATCGCAGCATAAGTCGAAGGACGGCCAATTCCGCGTTTCTCCAGTTCTTTTACCAGAGAAGCCTCAGTAAAACGGGCGGGTGGTTTGGTAAAATGCTGACTAGGGTCAAGTTTCTCCAGTTTAAGCACTTCACCCACTTTCACAGCAGGAAGCAGTACATCATCATCAGATTTGTTTGCACCACGAATTTTAGTAAAGCCATCAAAAACCAGAATTCGGCCTTTGGCTTTCAACTCGACATCAGAAGCCGTGACCGTAAGAGTAGATGATAAATATTCGGCTGGTGTCATCTGGCAGGCTACAAACTGACGCCAGATCAGGTCATATAGACGCTGGGCATCACGCTCTACACCTGCAAGCTGGTCACCTTTAAGCTCTACACTCGATGGACGTATTGCTTCATGAGCTTCTTGTGCCCCGGCTTTACTGCCATAGCGGTTCGGTTTTGCCGGTAAATATTTATCACCATATTCACTTTCAATATGGTTACGTACCATTTTAATCGCGTCATCACTCAGGAAGGTTGAGTCCGTACGCATATAAGTAATGAAGCCGCCTTCATATAAGCGCTGGGCCAACATCATGGTTTTCTTGACTGAAAATCCGAGACGTGTGCTCGCTGCTTGTTGCAGGGTAGAGGTAATATAAGGCGCACTCGGATTAACCTTGGTCGGCTTGTCTTCACGCTGCGCTACGGTAAACTCGGACTTTTTCAGTACTTCAAGCAGCGTATCAGTCTGGGCCTTATTTTTTAGTTTTAAGGTTTTACCCGCTTGTTTTACGGCTTCCAGACGAATCTGGTCTTTTTTAGACAGGGTATCAGCAAATACCTGCCAGTATTCTTCAGGAATAAAGGCACGGATCTCCCGTTCACGCTCAACCACCAGTTTGACTGCAACAGACTGTACCCGGCCCGCCGACAGGCCACGGGCAATTTTTTCCCATAGCAAAGGCGAGATCATGAAACCTACAACACGGTCGAGGAAGCGGCGTGCCTGCTGGGCATGAACCTTATTGGTATCCAGGCGACCGGGCTGCTTAAATGCTTCCTGAATGGCATTTTTAGTAATCTCATTAAACACTACACGCTGGTAGCGCGATTCATCACCACCAATTACTTCTTTCAAGTGCCAGGCAATTGCCTCACCTTCTCGGTCCAAATCCGTTGCGAGATAGATTTCATCAACTTGTGATGCCAGCTTCTTTAACTCAGAAACTACATTTTCTTTACCTGGTAGCACTTCATAATGCGCTTCCCAGCCGTGTTCAGGGTCAACCCCCATACGGTTGATCAGAGCCTGCTGGGCCTTTTTAGCCTTGTCGGCTTCGGTCAGTTTGGTCCGGACAGCCGGTTTTTTGTCGGTATTTTTGGCTGAACCACCGGTAGGCAGGTCACGCACATGGCCAACAGAAGATTTAACAATGTACTGCGAACCCAGATACTTGTTGATGGTTTTCGCTTTTGCAGGCGACTCCACAATCACTAAGGCACGCTTGTTGGCAGCACTTGACGAACTTGCTGAGGTGCTTTTGGATGTGGATCGAGGAGCATTCGCCATAATTAACTGTTATTCCTGTAGATAAATTAAGAGATTAGTGAGCAGCCAAAGCATGCAGATAAGCTTTGATATCTTCTAACTGTGTAGCCCTGAGATCAGTTTCTTCATCCCAGTAAATTCCAACACAGTTTGCCTGCATATCAATAGCATAAATCCCTTTTAATGCAATGGGAGAATCATCCAAGCTTTGATCTCCCTCGATGACTTTAAGTTTCTGGTCAACAACACGCGCCCGCATTAAAGGCAGACGGGCATCTGGAATCAGGATGCTGTAATAAGCCACCATACTGGCACGGTTTTCTGTAGCCATCGGAATTTTAGTCCAGGCAGGGGCTGCAACCAGTCGCGGATGCAGGCCAATCTTACGGGCTTTTTCTCGCATCAGGCCGAGTGCTTTTTCTCGCGGGCTAACTCTTAACCCGACAATAGATCCAAACACAAAAACAATAATGACGATTGCGACCCAAATTCCAACGTTTTCCATAGTTCAACCTTTTTATTCCTTTATTAGAGTTGCACAAGGCCAATATAAAACGCAAGTTTACTGAATAAATTAATGCTGGAGCTGTTCGGGACTATAAATGAAGAAAACATATGATTTCTGTATAAATTTGTGTTTTTCAATATAAAAAGCATTTAGTACCAGATTTCCAGCTGTTCAAATTAGCTTCTGTTTTAGGCGGCCTAACAGTTTAAAATGCCTTCTCTTCATCTAAATCTATTGTTTCAATACTGATTTAAACTTAGTTCTAGCCCAAAAGTTTTAACATTCAAGGTATTAATGCAGTAGAATTTCCGGACTATAATGCATTTTATATCCATCCCAATAAATATAGCCTTTTTCAAGCATTTCCTTCAGTAGCAGCTGGATATTTTCCTCTGGAAAAATGCTTTTTAACAAATCACGCAAGGCATAGATATTGTCAGGTTTTTTATGTCCCGCCTGATCCAGCTGACGTATAATCTGCCATTGCAGCGGATCAATACGGGCAAATTCTGAATACAGGTCTTCCGTATGGCGCTGCTGTTTTAAAGCAGCTTCGAGTGATGCAGATGAATTTGTTGAAATTTCAGTAGTGTGGATATCAAAAGTTTCAACAGAAGGCTGTGAAGGTAAAGGCATCGTGTGCACTTCCGCCTGCATATACTCTTCAAGCTTTAAGTTCAGCCAGTGTGCCAGTATTCTTTTTCGATATGACACGTGTCCATCCTGTGACCTGACAATTTTCAGATTGATCAATAGCCCCACCAGCTGCTGTGCTGTTTCAGCGAATATATTCAAACTACTGATAATTGAATGTTTTAAGCCCTGTATAGTTGCCGGTTTACCCTGCATTTTCCCTAACAGATCACAATATTTTTTAACGAGCTGCAGCTGAGGCTTTTTTTCAAAGGCTTCTCTGCTCGGCAACCTGTAAATTACGGTTCTTGACTTCTGTTTTGCGGAAGCTTCCATTTTTATCAGGCTGCAACTGACTGCCGAAGCGCCCAGCAGCTGCACCAGTAACTCACTTTCTGGCATTGCTGAAATAACATCAACATGCACTTCAGCTTCCAGAAGAGCCAGACACTGCCCCACGGCTAACGCATATTCAAACTCTTTAAAATCTGCTTCTGCAGTTTCCAGTACCACAATCCGGCCTGACTGAATCCAGCCAGCCAGCTCTGTCAGGTCAACCAGTGCATATTCAAACTGTTTCTGGCAGTTGAACAGATACAGAGTTGAATAGTGCTGAAGCAGTTCACGCAGCAGACTGGCAGCCGGCTTATTTTTTTCAAGATCAAAGAGTATGACTTTATTCATGGTATTTCAGCAGTTGTAACACAGCGCGCTGCATTACAGCTGTATTTCAGTTCAAGGTCAAATGAATTTCAGATTAATAGTGTGGAGGAATATTGGTAGAAGGATCAAACGGGGCAATCCCTTCTGAAAGATCAGCAGCTTCAACACGCTGATAAAGTAGCTGCATTTGCTGCTTCAGATGGGTAATCTCGACACTCTGTCGGGTGACCTGTTCATTGAGCTGTTCAACTAAATCATCCAGAAATGCAATTCTTACTTGCAAATCTTCAATGGGTGCGGAAAATGTCGCCTGATTATTATGGTATGTTTGTTTAGTCATTTAATACTCCTCACGGATTTTTTCAGGAAACACTATGGCCTATATTACTTTAAGGGATGTCCAGCTTGCATTTGGTGGACCCGCCCTACTCGATGGCGCGAACTTTACATTAGAACGTGGCGAACGGGTATGTTTGATTGGCCGTAACGGTGAAGGTAAGTCTACTTTACTTAAGCTGATCGAGGGAAGCCTGCTACCTGACCGTGGTGAAGTTTCAATACAAAATGGCGTAACAATTTCAATGCTGGCTCAAGATGTACCGATGGATTCGGGCAAGGTTGCTGACATTGTAGCCGACGGAGCAGGCGAAGCTGCCCAGGTACTCAAGGATTATCATGAAGCCAGTGATGCCTGCGTACTTGGTGATATGGAAGCCTGTGACCGTATGGGCCTGCTACAGCATAAAATGGATCAGCTTGATGGCTGGGCATTAGAAAACAAGGTCAATAATATTCTTAGCAAGATGGGCTTAGATCCGGATGCTGATCTGGCTGATCTGTCAGGTGGACGTAAGCGCCGGGTTCTTTTGGCCCGTGCACTGCTTACCCAGCCGGATGTACTGCTGCTTGACGAACCCACCAACCATCTGGATGTCGAGAGTATTGAATGGCTAGAAAAATTTCTTATGGATCAGAATAATCTGACCTTACTGTTTATTTCACATGACCGTTCTTTTGTTGACCGGCTGGCTACCCGTATTGTTGAACTTGACCGTGGTACCCTGCGCAGCTTTGAAGGAAATTATTCACGTTATCTGGACCTGAAAGCCCAACAGCTTGAAGCAGAAGAAAAACAAAATGCCCTGTTCGAGAAAAAACTGGCTGAAGAAGAAGCCTGGATTCGTCAGGGTATTAAAGCCAGACGTACCCGTAACGAAGGCCGTGTCCGTGCATTAAAGACTTTACGTGAAGAATCCAAGGCACGCCGCTTCCAACAGGGCAAAGTCAATATGGGGGTACAGGAAGCTCAACGGTCTGGCAAACTGGTATTTGATATTGAGCATCTCAGTGTTTCTTATGATGACCAGGTGTTAATTAAGGATTTCTCGGCGATTGTACTGCGTGGCGACCGTATTGGTCTGGTCGGCGACAACGGTGTGGGCAAAACCACCCTGATCAAGGCAATACTCGGTGATATTCCACATCAAGGTACAGTCAAGGTCGGTACCCAGCTAGAAGTGGCTTACTTCGATCAGCTACGTAACCAGCTTGATCTGGAGAAATCAGTTTCAGAGAATGTATCCGAAGGCTCAGATTTCGTCGATGTAAATGGCCAGCGCCGTCATATTTACAGTTACCTGCAGGACTTCCTGTTTTCACCAGAGCGTGCCCGCACACCAGTTAAAGCACTATCAGGAGGAGAGCGGAACCGCGTATTGCTGGCTAAATTACTGCTTAAACCGTCTAACCTGATTGTCATGGACGAGCCAACCAATGACCTCGATATGGTTACATTGGAGCTGCTTGAGGAAATGCTGGCTGAATATAAAGGTACGCTGCTTCTGATCAGCCATGACCGTGCCTTTATGGATAATGTCGTAACATCGACTTGGGTCTTTGATGGCAAAGGCCACATTGAAGAATATGTGGGTGGCTATCAGGATTATCTGATGCAGCGGCCAGACCAGAAAGTAGTAGACCAAAAAGCGGATGTAAAAAAAGCTCAAGCAAAAGCAGAGACCGTAACCATGCCTAAAAAGGCAAAGCTGAGTTACAAGGATCAGCGGGAACTGGAACAGCTCCCTGCCGAAATTGAGCAGCTTGAAGCGGAACAGGCTCAATTAAATGAAAAACTGGCAGATGGTTCCTGGTTTGTAACAGATGCAGATGCAGCAACACAGGCTTCACAGCGTTTGTCAGAAATTGAAGAGCTCTTGCTTGAAAAACTGGACCGCTGGACTGAGCTTGAAGCAATGTCGCAAAACGGCTAAACAAATAGCCTGAACTTGTTACCAGATACAGGTTCAGGCTTCAATTTTCAATTTGAGTTCCTGCTGTTCCAGGAGCCGCTGCTTTAATAATTCTTCATACAATTCAAAATTCTCCAGATCAAAACATACCAGTGCAACTTCCTGTACTGTTTCCGAATTTTTTAATAGTGGAATCAGAGTATCAATAGCTATGGCAGCTGCTTCCACCTTAGGAAAGCGATATACACCTGTTGATATGTTGGGATAGGCAATGCCAGTCAGATAGTGCTGTTCAGCCAATGCAAAACTGTTTTGGTAAGCCTGCGAGAGTAGTGTACGCTCATTTGCCTTTCCCTCTTCCCATATTGGCCCGACAGTATGAATCACATACTGGGCTGGCAAGCGGCCCCCAGTTGTCATTACAGCTTCACCGACTGTGCAGCTTCCTTGGCGTGCCCTAATCTGTCTGCACTCTTCAATTATATCAGCCCCACCAGCCTGATGAATGGCACCATCTACACCATGACCTCCCAGCAGGGTACTATTGGCTGCATTTACTATGGCATCAATTCTAATTCCGGTAATATCTCCATGAATCAGACGAAACTGTTTCATGTACTGTCTCCTTCTTTATTTGAATTTTTGTTCTTTCATATTTAGCGGTAAAACACGTATGTAACCAGATAAGAAGTGCTACCAATTAAGTGTTTCAGGTAACGGACAGCGGTTTTTCTTTTCAAAAACAGTTCATGCTAAACTGTCGGCACTTTTGAGGCACAGTATTGTCAGGATTTATGAGCAAGAAGCAGCACTATACGCCAGGTGAATTTCAGTGGTCTTTTTTGTTACCACAGTATTGGGGCATTTGGCTTGCGATTGTCTTTCTGATGTTACTGGCAATACTACCTTGGGCAGTCCAGCACCGTATGGCAAAATTTCTGGGCAATGTAGCATTTGAACGGCTAAAATCACGTCGAAAAACTACTGTCCGTAATCTTGAAGTATGCTTTCCAGAGTGGACAGAGGAACAAGTTCAGCAGCAGGCCCGTGAGGTATTTATTGACATGATGCTGGGGGTTTTTGAAACCTTGAATGCCTGGTATAGCCCTACCTGGTTTAATGGCCGGGTGAGTATTGAAGGACTTGAATACTTAAACCAGGCACAAGCCCGACAGCAAGGTGTATTACTGCTTGGTACCCATAGCACCTTGCTAGATGCTGGCGGTTATATCTGCTCTCAATATTTCAGTCCAGATGTGGTGTACCGCCCTCAAAATAATCCGCTTTTAGATATGCTGATTTACCGCTGCCGGGCAACCATCTATACCCATCAGATTGATCATGATGACATGCGCGGCCTCATTCGACACCTGAAAAATGGCCGTGCGATCTGGTATAGTCCGGATCAGGATTTTGGATTAAAACAGGGTGTAATGGCGCCTTTTTTCGGAGTGCCTGCCGCTACAGTGACTGCTCATCGGCGCTTATTGAAAATTTCCAGGGCAGTTGCCATCCCCTTATATTTTTATCGTTATGGTGATATTAAGGATCCCAAGTACCGTATCTTGCTTGAGCCCGCACTTGAGCAGTTTCCAAGTGAAGACGAAGTAGCTGATGCAACCCGGGTAAATTCCATTATTGCGCAACAGCTACGGATTGCGCCTACACAGTACATGTGGTTTCATCGCCGTTTTAAAAGCCGTCCAGAAGGCTATGACAAAATTTATTGAGCTATTGAAAATAGTAATTCAACAGTGCAATGAGCCCCCTATTTAACAAGAGAATAAATATGAAAGTGATGCAACTGCTTCCAGAGCTCAATAGTGGCGGTGTAGAGCGCGGGACACTTGAAATTGCACGGGCACTGGTCAGCCAAGGTCATCAATCTCTGGTCGTGTCCAATGGTGGCCGGCTGGTGGCCCAGTTAGAAGCCGAGGGTTCTACTCACTTAACATTGCCTGTTCACAAGAAATCATTGTCCAGTTTATGGCAAATTCGCTCACTTCGAAAATTAATTATGCAGTATCAACCAGATATTGTTCATGTACGCTCGCGCGTACCGGCTTGGCTGATACATTTTGCCCTACGCGGCATACCCGCTTCACAACGTCCACATCTGATCAGTACTGTACACGGATTTTATTCAGTTAACCGTTATAGTGCGATCATGACTCAGGCAGAGAAAGTCATCGCAGTTTCCGATAGCGTGGTGCAGTACATTACTGAACATTATAAAAACTGCCCGCCTCAAGATATTGTACGGATTTACCGGGGTATCGATCCCAAAGCTTTTCCACATGGCTATCAGCCATCAGCGCAGTGGATTCATCAGGCTTTTGTAGATTATCCTCAACTTGAGCATAAATTTCTGCTCTGTCTGCCCGGACGGATTACCCGCTTGAAAGGTCATGAAGTACTCATTGAAGTGATGGCTGCGCTTAAACCCTTTTATCCACAATTACACGCTGTCGTTGTAGGCGGCGCCGACCCGAAAAAACAGGCCTATCTAGAAGAGCTGGCTAACACTATTCAAAACAAAGGACTGGGCGATGATATTACGTTTGTCGGCCATCGTTCCGATATCCGCGAATGGCTGGCTTTCTCAGATGTAGTGTTGTCACTTTCAACTCAGGCAGAAACTTTTGGTCGTACTGCTTTAGAAGCTTTATCAGTTGGAACACCAGTTATTGGCTGGAATCGCGGGGGTGTGGCTGAAATTCTGGCAGAACTTTATCCGCAGGGACTAATTCCCTCCGAAGATATGAATAATTTACTTGGCACCATTAAACAGCATATTGAACAGCCACAGCAGGTTTCACCTGTCACCCTGTTTAGCCTGAGTGATATGTGTCAGCAGACACTGGATTTATATCAGCAGGTGATCAATTCTAAAGAGCAGCAATATTGAAATACTGTAAACTAAAAGATTAATAGTATTTAATCTATCCAGTAGATTTTTAATACGGTTGCTTAAATTTCAAATGGCTTAAACTTGATTTCAAGCTATACTCTAAAACATAAACCCGAGTTCTGCTTCCTGCAAAACTCGGGTACATGAGGTTGTGCTTTCAACTTACTTTATTCTTATAGAGTGGTTTTCCCTACCAACATCTTATCCTTGATGTATACCATCAGCATTTAACTATCCTTAAGGGATTTTCCATTCCCAGTTCCTTGTGCTGATAGACTTAGAGTAAGCTATACTTTGTGTTGCTGCTAGCCGTTTGGCGCCTAAATCGATGTAAGCAATTTCGTACACTTTTCTATGGCTTGAAAGTAGGTGTAGGTACTTGTTCTTTATAAGGCTCTACAATTTCATCTGTTAATTTTTTTTCTTCCTGTTCAGCTTTGGCAACCCCCTGTTCGATGGCTTCTTGCGCTTCCTGCTCATCGGCTGCACTCTGCTCCAGTTCTTGCTGTGACTGCTCAAAAACGCGGCCACTTTGTAAAACGATATAAACTGGAAAGTGGTCAGAGCCGACATGACTTAGCCGCTGCATATCAACCAAAGCAAAATCAGTACTATGAAAAACATGGTCTAACGACCAGCGAAATAAAGGATAATTGGCATGAAAGGTATTTACAAAATGCCGGCCTACCCGCGGGTCCAGTAAACCGCTAATACGCTGAAACAAGCGTGTTGTACGTGACCAAGCCACATCATTTAGGTCGCCCATTACAATACAGCTCTTGTCCATGTCTTTAATCTGATCACCCACAATCAGCAGTTCAGCATCACGCAAGGTTGAATCTTTGGCCTCAGTTGGACTTGGCGGTTTGGGATGTAGACAGAATAGCTGTACCGGTTGTCCTGAACGTAAACGTACAGTGGTATGGATGGAAGGAATTTCATCACTTAAAATAAATTTGACTTCAGTATCTTCAAGCTTTAAACGGCTGTACAGATGCATGCCATATAAATTATCAAGTGGTACAGCTACCCGGAAGGGATAATCTTTTTCGATTCCTGATAGTTCATTTTGCCAGGTCTGATCAGTTTCCAAGGTAAGTACTATGTCTGGCTGATATTTTTGAATCTGCTCAATCAATAGGTGATATTGAGTATTAGGGGTCAGAACGTTCGAAACGATCAGTGAAATCTGCCGTTCGGGATCCAGCTGTTCTGGTTTGACCTTTTTGACCTGTTTTTTCCAGACAAATGTATAAGGCAAAACCATTTTTAGCTGATAGGCAATCGCTGCAATCAGGCCAACAATCCAGATTTCACGCCATATAGTCCAGTCCGCCTCCCAAACCAGCATTAAAACAAGTATGACCATACCTGCTGATAATAACTGTAGCCGTGGAAAATCTGCACCACGAATCCACCATTCGTCACGGGGGATCAAGGACCAGAAGCTGAGCCAGATCACCATACCGGCCATAATTTCTATCCAGATCATATTCACACCAATAATTTATAATTTTTTGAATAAATCAAACAAGTTAGCGTTCTACTATCTGCTCTATGTAGCACAGTTATAAAATTATTCACAATATTATTTATGTAGTGCTTGAAGTTGCAAACACTTTTGTTACACTCAAACCCCCTTTAATTTTTTAACGCACCGAGGCAAAGAGACAATGAAAGTAGGTCTGGTCGGTTGGCGCGGGATGGTTGGTTCTGTCCTTATGCAACGTATGGTTGAAGAGAATGATTTTGCTCATTTTGAGCCATTCTATTTTTCTACCAGTAATGCAGGTGGTGAAGCACCTGTATTTGGTGGTAAAACTGCCCCAGCACTTATGGATGCTTCAGACATTAGCAGTCTGAAGCAGATGGATGTCATTATTACCTGTCAGGGTGGCGACTATACCTCTGAAGTCTTTCCTAAACTGAAAGCGGAAGGCTGGAAGGGTTACTGGATTGATGCGGCCTCGACCCTGCGCATGAGTGATGATGCCATTATTGTCCTAGACCCGGTCAATCTCAACGTGATTAAGGATGCGCTGGTTAAAGGCACCAAAATATTTGTAGGTGGCAACTGTACCGTTTCCCTAATGCTGATGGGCCTAGGTTCACTGTTCCAGCATAATCTGGTGGAGTGGATGAGTGCCATGACCTATCAGGCAGCTTCAGGTGCAGGTGCACAGAACATGCGTGAACTGATCACCGGCATGGGATATTTATATAATAATAGTAAAGATCTGCTCGATGATCCCAAGTCAGCTATTCTAGATATTGACCGCAAGATTGCAGACTTGCAACGTGGTGAAGGTTTCCCTTCAGCCAACTTCGGTGTGCCACTGGCCGGTTCACTAATTCCATACATCGACAAGCAGCTTGAAAATGGTCAGTCGAAAGAAGAATGGAAAGGTCAGGCCGAAACCAATAAAATTCTGGGAAATTCACAGATAGTACCTATTGACGGGCACTGTGTACGTATTGGCGCAATGCGTTGTCACTCTCAGGCTCTCACCATCAAGCTCAGAAAAGATGTACCTCTTGATGAAATTGAAGATATGATCCGTTCTTCAAACGAGTGGGCCAAGGTGGTGCCAAATACCCGTGAAGCCTCAATGACTGATCTGACTCCAGTAGCAGTTACAGGTACTTTATCTGTGCCAGTAGGTCGACTGCGTAAACTGAATATGGGTAAAGAATATTTAGGTGCTTTTACTGTAGGTGACCAGTTACTTTGGGGAGCTGCCGAACCTTTGCGTCGTATGCTTCGCATTTTAATTGACTATAAAAATGTTTAATTAATTTTAAGTATTTTAATAAATAGAACCGGTCGACCATGGCCGGTTTTTTGTAATTGTAGTTTGAATAATTTCCACTGCCTTTATGGCAAGATCATGTATACTTTTTGTGTTTGCATTGTTTTCAAGCTCCAGATCAAGATGACTGTTTATAAGAAATTAAAAATTGCTGTCCTAGCCATCATGACATCGCAAACAGCTTCTGCGATCATCATTGAACCAATTCAAGTGCAGTCCGCACCTGGAGAGCTTCTGTATGCAGAAATGGCTTTCAGCCAAGCCGATACAGATGAAAACATGCAGGTCAGCCTTGCCAGCCCAGAAGATCTGGCGGGCTTGGGAATTCAGCATCAGCCACCGGGTCATCTTAATTTTTTTAACCGTCGTAACGGTCAGGGCGCTGGTGTCATCGTGATTACCTCTTCTCGCCCTCTCACCAGTTCCGAACTGAACATTGTGGTTAAGGTTAAAGAAGGAAATGCTACCCGGCTACAGCACATAAAAACCACACTTAAACCTAGCCAGACAGTGCCATTGCGAGCCTCGGTTAATGAAAAACCACTTGTGCCTGTCATGGTTACTGAAAAAGATATTGCCCTGAATTTGCCAGAGAGTACGGCGTATCAGGTCACCCAGCAGAAAAGCCGTAGCCCGCTCCCTAGCAAGCAGGACCGGCCATTGTTAATCAATAACAGCCGTCCCCCTGCATTAAGTGGTTCGGCTATTTCTATCGTTCAGCAGCCAAGTTCGGTTGCATCTTCTATCGTACAGCCAAAAGATACACTTCATAGACAAGAGCAGGCACTGAGAAATAAAACGCAGCTTTCCGCTACACCTAATACAAGGCCTAGCACAACAGCTTCTGCCAGACCGAACCCCACTACGCAGTCTGCATTAACAGCAAAAACAGGACCTAGCGCCAAGAAAACTGCTGAACCCCAACAACGGAAATTAGCTGTAAAACCAGCAATCACTTCTACTACCAGTAGCAGGGCTCCGGTAGAACAGCCCCATACTTATGTAGTTCGAAATAATGAGTCACTCTGGACCATTGCATCACAGGTTGCAGCCCAAACCCAACAGCCTGTTACAAACGTAATGCAGCAAATCAAGGAAGCGAATCAGCATGCATTTATTCAGGGAGATGTGAACCGGTTACGTCGTGGTGCAGTTTTAAATTTAAACACTCAACCTGTGATGACACAGAATAAATCTCGTCCCAAAGCTGTTTCTCCTTCTTATTCACCTAAGACAAAATACCGTCTAAATGAAGCAGAAATGAGCTTGGTCGCTGAAAGTACAAAAAATACAGCTCAAGGAAATGCTAAAAGAAATAACGACCAGTCCATGAGCAGTGCGGATTTAGTATTAAAAGTTATGACAGCTCGTGAAAAAACCGTTAAATTACAGAAGAACGTAACGCAGCTGGATCTGGCATTACAGAAAAAGGATCATAAGATCCAATTATTAAATGCCCGGCTGGCGCAGCTCGAACAGCAACTCAAAGCACAGCAGACAAAAAAATAGGTCAAGACGCAGTTAAAAAGATTTCAATCAGAAATTAGCTGCCATGATGGTTCAGTATTAAGGGGTTTAAATTATGTTGTTGTATGTGATTCCATTTGTCCTGCTCTTGGTCATCGCAATTTTTCTTAAAAAACGTGAAGCGGCCCAGCAGGATGACAGTTCTGCAACAAAAGGAAGTTCACGGAAAAAAGCGTCTAAAAAAGTTGCAAAAACCAAAGCAGTTAAAACTACTCACAAGCGTAAAGCGGCTCGCATTGTAGAAGATCCGATAGCAACTCAACAAAAAACGTCCACCCCTATTCCTGCTGATGTTCATCGTAAAATTGAGAATCTGATTGAACAGCGTAATTACTTTTCTGCTGAAGCACAGATTAATCAGGCACTAAACCGTGATAACACTCAGCATGAATTATATTTATTATTACTTAAAATTCATCTAGACCAAAAAGATGAATTTGCCATAAATCAGCTGATTCAGCATCTTCACTCTTTGGGATTAGAGGAAATTGCCAGACAGGCAGAACAGAAGTATCAAGCTTATAATCAGCAACAGCAACCTGATGCGATCGAGTTCGCTGTAACAACAGATGTTCCTGACCCTGCTCCTGTCACTCTATCACAGCCACATGCACACAATAGTGCTGATTTTGATGCTCTGGTACAGCAAGCTCCGGTAAATATTCCCGTTTTAACGCCTTCATTTGATGAGTTACAGGCAGAACCAGCCCCATCTGTACAACCCAAAGAAGCTGTAGTTGAACTTGCGCCCTTAGAGTTTAATTTCGGTGAAATCAACACTAAACCAACAGAAACCGAACAGCCGCCACAAGCCACTGTCCTTGATCAAGATAGAACTGTTGATTTTTCTTTCCCACTTGAGAGTCAAGAAGAGCGATCTACAGACAAGACAGCTCTTGCTCAGGAGCAAAGTCAAAACCAGTCCGTACCACTTGCGCTGGACTTCAATTTTGGTGAGCTTCATCTGAGTCCTCAAGAGGAAGAGAAACCTGAAAGTGTCAAACCGGTAACTCTTGATTTTGAAACGGTTCCGTCAGCAACCCATGCTCCAGCATCCGGTTTAGATTTCAAACTTGAACCCGTTGAAATTTCGACTGAACCTGCCCTGTCTGAGCCACAAGTTTCATCTGTTCATGCTTCTGAGACATCAGCTGTAGTTTCAACAACTGATATTCACCAGAATGATCCCCTAGTTCAGGCATTTCCCGAATTGGCACAGATCAATGCCATTAATTTGGATCTGGAATTGGCGCAGCGCTATGTCGAGTTGGGCGCCTATGAGTCTGCACGTCATCTGCTTAGTCAGAATCAGGACCAGTTCAATCCTGAACAGCAAGAACAGTCAAAAAAAATACTCAATCAAATAGCTTCTTGAGTGTGTTCAATTTAGTATAGGGCAGTCATATGACTGCCTTTTTTTATGATGAAAAAGATTGCTTTACTTTATATGGGAGGAACTTTCGGCTGTGTAGGTGAGCCATTGACGCCCATGCCGGAAACAGAATTTCTCCCTAAACTGCAAAATACTCTTCCTGCCAAGTATCAGGTCGACTGTCTTGCTGCACCCTTAATTAAAGATAGTAGTGCTTGCAGTGCTGCTGACTGGCTTTTGCTTGTACAGTATATACAGCAGCTTAAAGTACGCTACACTTACTTTGTGGTGATCCATGGTACAGATACGTTAAGTTATGCTGCAGCATTGCTGGCACGTTTTTTAGGCCAGTCTTGCCATGTAATATTAACCGGTAGTCAGTATCCGTTGCTTGATATCCAAGGCAATGCCCCCCGGGTATTTACAGATGCTGTCGATAATCTATATTTTGCCTTGGAACAGGTTTCCCGCAAACCAGCCGGAGTCTATCTAGCATTTCACCAGCAGGTTTTTCATGCCCAGTCTGTCATGAAAATGCATACTACTGAGCTGGATGCTTTTAAAGGAATAGAGGCTGACCAAGATTTCCCTGTTTATAAGGAAGAGATTTCCGTCCAGGATGACATAATTGAACAGGCGAAGAGTTTTAACCTGATCAGCTGGCAACTTCAGCCCCAGCCTGTAGAACATCTCATCAAGAATTTAAGCTTATTACAAGATGAACCCCCACACTTTTTAATTCTACAAGGTTTTGGCACAGGAAATCTGGCAGTTAACCAGGCTGTTATCGAATGCTTGCAAAAATTTCAGCATAAGGGCTGCTTACCTGTTCTGGCTACTCAGGTTCCTTTTGGCAGCATGGATCAACGCTATGCAGTCAGTAGCTGGGTTAAACAAGCCAATATTTTAGTCAATAATACATATAGCAATGCAGATCTTTATGCAAAAGCCCTGCAAATCTATTTAAAATATCCATCTTGCGAGCAACGGTATCAGGGCTGGTCTACGCAGTCTTAAAAGAGGAACAGTATGCAACGTTATGCAGTCGGTATAGAGTTTTGCGGCATTCGCTATCGGGGCTGGCAAACTCAGCAGGCCGGTGTCCCGAGTGTGCAAGAAACTCTGGAGCGGGTTTTAAGTAAAATTGCCGATGAAAAAATTATTCTGCATGGTGCCGGGCGTACTGATGCTGGTGTACATGCCACTAATATGGTTGCACACTTTGATACCCATGCCATTCGCACGGAACGTGGCTGGATGATGGGTTCAAACAGCCAGTTACCAAAAGATATTGCACTACAGTGGTTACAACCCATGGGTGAAGATTTTCATGCCCGATTCAAGGCCTGTGCCCGCCGCTATCGTTATGTCATTTACAATGCCCCATATCGGCCTGCCTTACTGCATAAACAGGTGACTCATGTTTATCAGCAGCTTGATATTGAAAAGATGAAGGAAGCTGCAAAAAAGTTTCGTGGTGTACATAATTTTGAAAGCTTTCGTGCTGCTGCCTGCCAGTCTAACCAGCCGATACGTGATGTAACTCACTGCGAGCTGTTCGAGCACGGACGTTATCTGGTCCTAGATATACAGGCCAATGGTTTTCTGCATCATATGGTCAGAAATATTGTAGGTTGTTTGCTAGAAGTCGGACAAGGCATGTATGACATTGGCCATATTGATAGTATTTTTGCAGCAGAAGACCGCCGTGCTGCAGGAATGACCGCCCCTGCAGATGGACTGTATTTTATTCAGGCTTATTATCCCGAGCAGTTTGCATTACCGCAATTACCACTTGGCCCACATTGGCTTAACTTGCCAGAATAGAAAATGCCGGTCTCAGACCGGCATTTTTTTAACGCTGTTTACGTTTTCGGTACTCTACCGGCGTTTCATTGGTCCAGCGCTTAAAAGCCCGATAAAAGGTACTCGGTTCAGAAAAGCCTGTCAGATATACAATGCGTTCTACACTTTCACTGGTATTGGCAAGAAGCTTTTTTGCCAGTCGGCAACGGTAATCAGAGAGTATTTGCTGAAAACTGGTATTAGCTTCACTCAGTTGGGTGCGTAGGCGTCGAGGCGTGATATTCAACTGGGCAGCTACAGTTTCCAAGGTTGTTTCACCACTTTCTAGTGTAGAGCCGATCGCACGCCGCACTTCTCCGACCAGGTCATAACGCGCCAGTTCCTGCAATTTTTCCAGTGCCAGCTGTTCATGTAGCTGTAATAATTCCGGCTCGGCCTGCCATAAGGGATAATCTAGAATAGAGGGTTCAAAATACAGGCGGGTTTCTTTCTGGCCCAGACTGACTGGACAACCGTAAACCCTCAGGTATTCATCTGGCGATGCGCCTTCACTAAAATTAAAATCAATGAAGATCGGGGTGAAATTCCCCTCGGTAATAAATTTGAAGAAGCGTAGCACGCCTGACATCGCACACTCAGAAAAATGGCGGTTAACCAGATTATCAGGAGAAGCTACTGATCCGTTTGTTAAATAGCAGCTGTCTTCTTCTATGATAAGTTTAGCATGGAAAGCATCACTGATCAGACGCTGATAAGCCAAAGCCCGTTTCAGGCCTTCGCCAAAATTATCACTACTAATAAAGAGATGTTCAATTACCTGGCCCCGATATAACGGCAGATGTTCACCTAGATGTAACCCGATATCAGCGTCTTTGCTGACTTCTTCAGCTGCTGTCCAGAAAGCATGTTGTGCGCTTAAAGGTGTACGTGCATTGATTTCAACCTGATTCAGTGCAACGCCTGCTTTTGTTAATATTTCTTCGGTTGGTAATCCCGCACGACGAATCGCTTGATAGCCAAATCGCAACACAACCGATGCATCAGTTAGCTGACCCACGCAATACCCTTCCTTGTATGTTATTAATTTATACTTAAAACATTAATTTTAGATTAACTGTGATTGGCCGAACTGACAACTCTATTCAGGTATTTTTTGTTGAAAATATTTATGAAATGACTTCGCTTAATTTACTAGCAGCTGGAACCTCGACAGGCCTGATGTGTCTTGTGTTTGACACAAAAATTGGCTATAATTTGCGCCTTTCCAATTTGATCATCAGGTAGGCTATGGCCAATAAAGAGGAACTCATTGAGTTCGAAGGCGTTGTCACCGAAACGCTTCCTAATACTATGTTCCGTGTCCGTTTAGAGAATGGTCATGAAGTGATTGCACATATTTCTGGCAAAATGCGCAAGCACTATATTCGTATTTTGACTGGCGACAGCGTTAAAGTTGAAATGACGCCTTATGACTTAACTAAAGGCCGTATTACTTATCGTGCCCGCTAAGTCTGAGTAAATATAAAAAGCCACCTCTATTTTGTGGCTTTTTTTATACCTGTTTTTATATTTTATAAATTACCTATCCGAATTTCTTTATAGATTCCTGTATTTGATCCCGCCTTTTATCGTGTTTTACTGTTCTATAACGCTTTATTGTTTTTAAAAATCTTAAGCTTGATATTGTTTTCTGATTTATAGGTTAGATCATGAACAGTTTAAAACTTGTTTTCCTAGGTCTGGGCTTTACCGGTTTATTGACTGCCTGCACCACAACCTATCAGGCACAGCCAAATCTCGATACTTATCTGGAACAGTTTATTGGGCAATCTGCTGAACAGATTAAAGCCAAGATTAATCTGCCAGCTTTAGGCTATGAGCTTAAAGGTTCACCAGTGCAGACTACAAACCAGCTCAGCTATACGATTTTGCGACCCCTTGCTGTACCTATTCCGTCTGGCCTGCAATCTGTAGGCACAGGTGGAGCTGTCATTGCCCCCCCTACCAGTTTAGGTGCCAACTCTTATGAAATTGATATGTATTGTCAGATCAGTTTTATTCTTCAAAATAATATTGCCAAAGATGTGCAATATCGTGGCCGTTCCTGTTAGCTCATCCTATAACTAAAATAAAAAACGCAGCATAAGCTGCGTTCTTTATTTCTTTTTTAAATTAGCCGAGTGCCTGCACTACTGCCTGGCCCATTTCAGCAGTTCCGATTTTCTGCATGCCTTGTGACATGATGTCTGCAGTACGCAAGCCCTGGTCTAATACCTGGCCTACTGCATCTTCAATCGCTTGAGCTGCAGTTTCTTCACGGAAAGTATAGCGCAGCATCATGGCAACCGACAAAATAGTGGCTAGCGGATTGGCAATATTCTGGCCGGCAATATCAGGTGCTGAACCATGACAAGGTTCATACATACCTTTACCATGTTCATCCAGTGAGGCAGATGGCAGCATTCCAATCGAACCGGTCAGCATTGCAGCTTCATCAGAGAGAATATCCCCAAACAGGTTACCGGTTACGATGACATCAAACTGTTTTGGCGCACGTACCAGCTGCATGGCTGCATTGTCGACATACATATGTGATAATTGGACCTCTGGATACTGCTCGGCCTGAAATGCAGTTATTGTTTGCTTCCAGAGTTCAGTGACTTCAAGTACATTGGCTTTATCAACCGAGCAGACTTTTCCACCACGCAGTCCAGCAATCTCAAAAGCGACTTTAGCTATTCGCTTGATCTCAGATTCGCTGTATACATCGGTGTTATAACCCTGCTTTTCACCATTTTCCAGTTCCCGGATTCCGCGTGGCTGGCCAAAATAGATTCCACCCGTTAACTCACGTACGATCAGGATATCCAGTCCAGCTACAATCTCAGGTTTTAAACTTGAAGCATCTGCCAGCTGGGGATATAAAATTGCCGGACGCAGATTAGCAAACAGATTCAACTCGCTACGGATTTTAAGAAGACCACGCTCAGGACGGATTGAACGTTCAATCGTATCCCATTTAGGCCCACCTACAGCACCAAGCAGAATCGCATCTGCCTTTTTTGCCTGCTGACTGGTAACTTCAGGGTAGGGTTCACCATGTGCATCAATTGCGGCCCCGCCCAACAGTCCCTGTTCCCAGCTCAAGTCCAAACTAAACTTTTCATTCACACGGTGAAGGACCTGTTCTGCTGCTGCAATAATTTCAGGTCCGATGCCGTCGCCAGCTAAAATGAGGATGTGTTTGGACATATGCATTTCCATAATTTTAAAACCAGCGTATATCTACAGCTGATGAGCGATTAAAGTTTCTTTTCCACAAACTCGCCCAAACCCGTCAATACATTATAAGGACGGCAGAACCGGCGAATCGTGCGTTTTTCCTGTTGCAGATCGACACAGAGCGGATCAGGTGCTGAAACATTTAGCAAGCTTCCGGTTCTGCTTGAACGATCACGAAACATATGAAAGGTATAGCGCTGATTAGCCTTGAACTGATGAATGACATGCAGTTTTTCAGCCCGATCCTGCGATATAGGATAAAAACGGATTACCACTTCATACTGTTTGGCTGGAACTGATAGGTACAACGGATTCGGCTGGCTGAGGGAACTGCCCTGCAAACGTACAATTCCTTCACGGATTGCTTCCGAATTTACCCGATGTGTTAAGGGATCAACGATTTGAATATCACTAATCCGCTCAAATTCACAGTTTTCTGTTCCTGAACAGTAAATCAGCGCATTCGTCTGAGATTCTGGTTTTTCCGCATATTTAATACGGACAGTGTCTACCGCGTTCTGAGTACTTTGACATGCACTAAGTAACACGCCACATAAACTGATAATAACACTATGGCCGAATATCCTGTTCATCGTCCGAGCCCAACCTCATATATAGAGAAACTATAAATATTTTTATAGTCAAACATGTTAGCAAGACTTGGACTCCTGCGCTACGCCTAAATGTCGAGCTTAACCTTGAATATTATTGAAAACCCATGGACGTGACTTTTGGATTTTCGCTTCATATTCACGGATTAAATCTGCATCCTGTAAAGTCAGACCGATATCATCAAAACCGTTTAACAGACAATGCTTGCGAAACGGGTCAACCTCAAAACTGAAGCTTTGACCATCAGGTGTACACACCTGCTGAGCGGCCAGGTCTACTGTGAGCTGATAGCCTTCATGGGTATTTACTTCCTGAAATAACTGATCGACCACTGACTCAGGTAAAATAACCGGCAGCATGCCGTTTTTAAAACAGTTATTAAAGAAAATATCAGCAAAGCTTGGCGCAATAACGGTACGGAAGCCGTATTCATTTAGCGCCCAAGGTGCGTGCTCACGGCTGGAGCCACAACCAAAGTTCTGACGCGCCAACAAAATTTTGGCATCCTGATAACGTGGCTGGTTCAAGACAAAATCCGGATTGATCGGACGCACTGAATTATCCTGACCCGGATAGCCTTCATCCAGATAACGTAATTCATCAAACAGGTTATCACCAAAACCGGTCCGTTTGATGGACTTTAAAAACTGCTTTGGAATGATCAGATCAGTATCAACATTTGCACGGTCTAATGGCGCAACGATTCCCTGTTCAACAGTATATGCTTTCATGGTGTGCTCCTTAGAAAGAACGAACATCAACAAAATGACCGGCAATTGCCGCAGCAGCTGCCATCGCTGGACTTACCAGATGAGTACGTCCACCATTGCCCTGACGGCCTTCAAAGTTACGGTTAGAAGTAGAAGCACAGTGTTCGCCTGGCTGTAACTTGTCTGCATTCATAGCCAAGCACATGGAACAGCCCGGTTCACGCCATTCGAAACCTGCTTCAATAAAGATTCTATCAAGACCTTCGGCCTCAGCCTGCTGTTTTACCAAACCAGAACCCGGCACCACCATCGCCTGTTTGATGCTTGATGCAACCTGGCGTCCTTTAACAACTTCTGCCGCTGCACGGATATCTTCAATACGGGAGTTAGTACATGAACCAATAAAGACACGGTCCAGCTGGATTTCAGCCAAAGGCTGTCCGCCATTTAAGCCCATATACTGGTAAGCACGGGTCCAGTCATTGCGTTGTACATCATCTTTAGCCTGTTCTAACATAGGTACAGCCTGCGATACAGGAATAACCATTTCAGGTGAAGTACCCCATGAGACCTGTGGTTCAATCTCTTCACCCTGTAATACAACTACCGTATCAAATACTGCATCACTATCCGAATGCAGGGTATTCCAGTAAGCCACAGCCTGATCCCATTCTGTACCTTGCGGGGCATAATTACGGCCTTTGACGTATTCAATAGTTTTTTCATCGACTGCGACCATGCCTACACGTGCACCAGCCTCAATTGCCATATTGCAGACAGTCATACGGCCTTCAATCGACATGTCACGGAAAACCTGACCACCAAATTCAATGGCATAGCCTGTGCCACCTGCGGTACCAATCTTGCCAATAATTGCCAGGACTACATCTTTTGGCGTGACACCCTGACCAAGCTGGCCATCGACACGAATCAGCATATTTTTCATTTTCTTCTGGACCAGACACTGGGTTGCCAGCACATGTTCAACTTCTGATGTACCAATCCCGTGAGCCAGACAGCCAAATGCTCCATGAGTTGCAGTATGTGAGTCGCCACAGACTACTGTCATACCTGGTAAGGTTAGACCCTGCTCCGGCCCAACTACGTGCACAATTCCCTGACGGATATCATTAATACCAAATTCTACAATATTAAATGTCTTGCAGTTGTCATCTAGGGTTTGCACCTGAATTCGTGAGGTTTCATCTGCGATACCGGCAATGCCCTGTGCCCGCTCTGCCTTGGAGGTAGGTACATTATGGTCAGGTGTTGCAACATTGGCACTTAAGCGCCAAGGTTGACGGCCTGCTAGCTGTAATCCCTCAAAAGCCTGCGGAGATGTCACTTCATGCAATAAATGACGGTCGATATAGAGTAGACATGAACCATCATCCCGCTGGGAAACCAAGTGATCATCCCATAATTTGTCATATAATGTTTTTGCTGCTGATTGATTGCCTGCCATGTCGATGTGCTCCAAGGACTGGGTATTTCCTAAATTATTTTAAATTATAATCGCTATTTTACATAAATCTAATTTATCATTTTTATTAATTATTAAACTTTTTGGAATTAAAAAAATTTTATTCATTAGAAATAACTTAAAATCGGATTTGCTTTATTATTTCTTAAATTTTATAAATAATACTGAATATATAAAAAATCCTTATAGGATAGAGTATCCACATGAATCTTGCCGCCTTCGAAGCTTTTGTCAAGGTAATGGAAACTGGTTCCATTTCCCAAGCTGCCGAACAACTATTTATCACCCAGCCTGCGGTGACCAAACGTATCCACAGTCTGGAGGATTACTTCGGAGTTAAACTTTTTGAATCTGCGGGACGAGGTGTACAGGCGACTCATGCGGCCCACTCTCTCTTGCCTAAAGTCAAAAACTGGTTAAATGAGTTAGGTGATATCCACCATACTTTGAGTCATGAACAAAGTCAGGTGCAGGGACGCCTAAAAATTGGCACCAGTCATCACATCGGACTGCATCACTTACCCCATCATTTGAAAAAATATGTACAACAATTTCCAGATGTGACCCTGGATGTACATTTTGTTGACTCTGAACAGGCACACGAACAGGTGCTCGCGGGCGATCTGGAACTGGCATTTTTAACCTTGCCGCCACAGGGAGATAGTCGCCTGAATTACAGTACCATCTGGAATGATCCTTTGGTTTTTGTAGCCGCACCTTTTCACCCACTCGCCCAGCGCAGTAACTTAAAGCTGGAAGACCTGATTGCCTATCCGAGCCTGCTACCTTCAATTCAGACCTATACCAGCCAGATTACGCTTGCAGAATTTGAAAAGAAGGGATTAAAACCCAAAATCACAATGAGCAATAATCCTTTAGAATCAATCCGCATGCTGGTTTCAATCGGTCTAGGTTGGTCCGTCCTGCCACAAAATCTGATTAATCAGGATTTACAACGCCTGAATATTCCGCTGGAAATGAGCCGTAAACTGGGTCTGGTATGGCACCCGGGGCGCAGCCAGTCCAGAGCCATGCTGGAACTGATCGACATGATGGATACAGAAATAAAAATATAGCACCTCGAAGTGCTATATTTTGAAACCGGATATACAGCTTAGATTGACCAGTCCTGAATTTCCCATCCCTGTGCCTCGGCCAAGGCCTGCAAGCGCTCATCCGGATTGACTGCAATAGCATGGCTTGCATATTCGAGCAAGAACCGGTCATTAATTGAGTCCGAATAAGCCCACGATTCGGTTACTGTACGGCCATTTAACCATTGTTCCAGACGAGCCAGCTTACCCTTCTGGTAACATGCTATTCCAGTTACCTTGCCAGTATACCGATGATCAATTAGTTCTGCATTGGTGGCAATAATCTCGGTAATACCGAATTCACGGAAAATAGGCGCAGTAATGAAGTCTGAAGTTGCGGTAATCCCGACAATTTCATGACCCAATGCCTGATGTTTTTTGACAGTTTCAAACCCTTGAGGCCGCATTTGTGCACGAATAACTTTTTGCATAAATCGTTCATGCAATTCGGTCAGGTAAGGTAAATCATGTTTTGTCAAAAACTCAAAAACAAATTCATTGTAAGCAATCGGGTCCAGCTGACCAGCTTTATAGTCTTCATAGAAGCTGTCATTGATCTGACGGTGACGTACCGGATCGACCAGTCCCTCATTGACCAGAAATTCTCCCCAAGAATGGTCAGAATCGGTGTTAAGGAGCGTATGGTCCAGATCAAATAAAGCCAATTTCATAAAAATTCTCGTTAAAACTGAAATTTAAAGCAAAAAAATGTAAATCTATCTCCGCTAGTCGATAGAAATTCGTTAAGATCATAGCAATTTTTAACATTTTACTTTGATCTTTTTTCGAGCTGGATGCAGTTATTTATCATCCCCGATTTCAAAGTTAAGCCAATAGATAAATTTAGGTAGCCAAATGATCGACTCAGAAGGTTTCCGACCGAATGTCGGGATCATTTTGGCAAACGATGATGGACAGGTGTTATGGGCAAAACGCATTGGACACAATGCATGGCAATTTCCACAAGGAGGGATCCAGTTTGGAGAAACCCCTGAGCAGGCACTTTATCGTGAACTGAGAGAAGAAGTCGGCTTATTGCCTGAACACGTTGAAATTATTGCGCAGACTAAAGGCTGGCTGCGTTATCGTTTGCCACACCGGTACATCCGCTCCGATTCAGAGCCTGTATGTATCGGACAAAAGCAGAAGTGGTTTTTATTAAAACTAGTGGCCTCTTCCGAGCATATCCAGCTGGACCTGTCCAATCCGCCAGAATTCGACCAGTGGCAATGGGTCAGTTACTGGTATCCGCTCGGACAGGTGGTAAACTTTAAACGGGATGTTTACCGTAGGGCCATGATGGAATTGTGTATGCAGTTACCACAGCAGCCATCCTGAAAATTCAGCATTTTCGCGAATGATTTTTGTCAGGGCTGCTGTTATAAAGAGTAAATAGATTTAAAAATATTTGGAGCATTCATCCATGTCAAACATGCAGCTGGACACCCTAAGACGTATTGTGCAGGAAATCAATGCGTCGGTCAGTCTGCATGAGTCCTTGGAAATTATGGTGAACCGGGTGGCCGAGGCCATGAATGTGGATGTGTGTTCGGTTTATCTGCTAGATGAACGCAATCAGCGTTATCTGCTTATGGCTTCAAAAGGTTTAAAGCCAGAATCTGTCGGGAATGTTTCGTTACAGGTAGGTGAAGGCCTGGTTGGACTGGTCGGTCAACGTGAGGAAATCGTCAACCTCGACAATGCCCCTAAACATGAACGATTTTTATATTTGCCAGAAACCGGTGAGGAAATCTACAACTCCTTTTTAGGTGTGCCGGTCATGTATCGCCGTAAGGTGATGGGTGTGTTGGTCGTACAAAACCGGGAATCACAGGATTTCAGTGAAGCGGCTGAGTCTTTTCTAGTCACACTGTGTGCACAGCTCTCCGGCGTTATTGCTCATGCCCATGCTGTAGGCAATATTGATGTCTTTCGAAAATTCAATAACTCTACCACTTATAAAACCTTTCAAGGCGTTTCAGGTGCAGGTGGAATCGCCTTAGGCCGTGCAATCATTTTATATCCTCCGGCTGATTTGGCTGCCGTGCCTGACCGTGAAGCAGAAGATATTAGCGATGAGCTGAGTTTACTTGATCAGGCGGTACAGTCAGTGCGTACTGAAATCAAGGCACTGGATGAGAAAATGCAGGATTCCCTGATTTCTGATGAACGGGCGCTGTTTAGTGTCTTTTTACGGATGCTGGATGAAAATGCTTTGCCGGCCGAGATTAAAGAGTTGATTCGAAATGGCAGCTGGGCACAGGGCGCTGTCCGCCGGGTAATTGATAAACATATTAATCTGTTCTCCCTGATGGAAGATGATTATCTGCGTGAACGGGTGGCAGACTTAAAAGATTTAGGCCGACGTATTCTGGCTTATTTGCAGGAGGCTGAGTCTGGTCACCGCGAACTAAGTGCTGACAGTATTTTAATTGGTGAAGAAATCAGTACGGCGGCACTGGTAGAGCTACCTGTCGATAAAATTGCTGCGATTGTCACCTCTGAAGGCGCAACCAACTCACATATGGTGATTGTAGCGCGGGCATTAGGTATTCCGACTGTTGTCGGTGTAACCGAATTACCCGTTAATACGCTTGATGATGTCGAGATGATTGTAGATGCCTATCAAGGTCGGGTTTTTATTAATCCGCCACGGCGCCTGCGTCAGCGCTATAAAGATGTGCAAAAAGAAGAAGAGCAGATCGCCAAGGATTTAAAACAGTATGAAACTCGTGATGCGATCACGCCAGATGGACATGTGGTTCCGCTTTACGTCAATACTGGTTTAATGATCGATGTGGTCCGTGGTGTTCAACGCGGCGCCAAAGGTGTAGGCCTGTACCGCTCTGAAATCCCCTTTATGCTGCGTGACCGTTTTCCGGGTGAAGAAGAACAGCGTGCAATTTACCGCCAGCAGCTGAGCCACTTTGCCAATAAACCGGTAGTAATGCGTACGCTTGACATTGGTGCAGATAAAGATCTGCCATATTTTTCAATTGAAGAAGAAAATTCGGCGCTCGGCTGGCGTGGTCTGCGTTTTACACTAGACCATCCGGAAATTTTTTCCTCACAGATTCGTGCTATGCTCAAAGCCAGCATTGGACTCAACAATTTGCACATTTTGCTGCCTATGGTAACCAGTGTCAGTGAAGTAGAAGAAGTGCTTTATCTGCTAGAACGGGACTGGGTCGCGGTTCAGGAAGAAGAGCAGGTCAAGATCACTAAACCAAAAATCGGAATCATGGTGGAAGTACCGAGTGTACTGTTACAGATTGATGAATTCGCCGATCTGGTAGATTTCTTTTCAGTGGGTTCGAATGACCTGACTCAATATTTGCTGGCAGTTGACCGTAATAATCCTCGGGTTGCCAATGTCTATTCACATTTTCATCCTTCAGTACTGCGAGCCCTCTACCGCCTGGTGGGAGAATGCCGGAAATATAACAAACCTATCAGTATTTGTGGAGAAATGGCAGGCGATCCGCTTTCGGCAGTATTGTTAATGGCAATGGGCTTTAATACTCTTTCCATGAGTTCAAGTAATATTTTAAGGGTACGAAAAGCAATCTGTCATACACCGTTTAGTGATGCTGAACAGTTACTGGAAGAAGTACTGAGAATGAATAATCCGCTGGTCGTAAAAAGCTGGCTTGAGCATTACTTTAAAACGCATGGCCTGACTGATATGGTGAAATCTAGCCGTCTGGTGGTATAAATGTCAGCTTAACTTAAGCTGCAAAGCTGAAACAGGAAGGACGATAATCATCAGAATATCGCCCTTGCTTATGTTTGCTATAACCGCGTTTTGCATTTTTTTTGCGGTCTGTAAATACATGACTGCGGTTGACTTCATGCATATGTTTAGCAACAAAGTTATGAATAATAACTTCTGGCTGCTTCTTGCTTTTTGCCATAGTGTTTACCTATCAGGTCAGATTAATTCAGAGTATTATTTTTACACAGAGCCTGTGCCAGCAGATTATCGCCTATTTTACTCTGCTGGCAAGAGATATTGATGGGGGCAGTATGTATTTTTTAAAGTCACGCTACCCTCTCATCAAGATGCTTTTTTATACCCTTAAAATTATAGAAACTTTAAGCAGGAAAAGCCCGTTCCAGTACACGCTGCATATCAACTAAATGGAGATCGATCAGTCCTGTAACCCGACCATGAAATGCCGTATAGCGAGTCTGGATAAAGGCATTTGCTACAAAATCTGGAGCATATTTTTTCAATAGTACTGCTTGTGCCAGAATGACCAGGCGACTCACTAAAGTCCGTGCCATAAATTGCAGCTGATCTGGACTTTGTGCGAAAAGCTGTAGCAACTGCTGTAATTCCTGTTGTAACAATGGTTCATCCTGAATAGTTCCGGCAAATGAATGTATTAAAATCTCTATAGATTCGCGGTCACGCTGTACCGCACGTAATACATCCAGGCACATTACATTGCCTGAACCTTCCCAGATTGAGTTTACCGGTGCTTCCCTGAAAATACGTGCCATGATTCCGGTTTCGACGTAGCCATTGCCTCCAAAAACCTCCATTGCTTCGCCACTCAGTTCTACCACTCTTTTACAGATCCAGAATTTTGCAGCTGGCGTCATCAGACGTTGCCAGGCTTTAGACAGCGGATCATCTTGCTGGTAGCAGGAAGCCAGATGCATAGCTAACTGTACTGCTGCTTCAGATTCCAATGCCAGATCGGTCAGTACTGATTGCATGAGAGGCTGTGCTGCCAGAGGTTTACCAAAAGCCTGACGCTGCCGGGTATAGGCTAGACACTGAACCAGTGCCTGACGCAACATGGCACTACTGCCTACTACACAGGTCAGCCGGGTATATGCGGCCATTTCAATAATAGTCGGAATACCTCTGCCCGCCTCACCCAGCATGATTCCCCAAGCCTCCTGAAATTCGACTTCACTACTGGAATTACTGCGGTTACCCACCTTATCTTTTAAGCGCTGCACATGAATACTGTTTTTGCGACCATCCTCCAGCCAGCGCGGCACAAAGAAACAGGCCAAACCATCTTGTTCGGTATTGGCGACCACCAGATGTGCATCACACATCGGCGCTGAAAAAAACCATTTATGACCGGTAATCAGATAACCCTGCCCACGTCCGTGCTGTCCGACTGGTACTGCTTTGGTCTGGTTGGCACGCACATCGGAACCACCTTGTTTTTCAGTCATGCCCATGCCTAACCAGATTGATTTTTTCTGGCTTATGCGCAGGTCGCGCGCATCATAATGCTGCGACAGTAATTTATCACCCAGCTGTTGCCATAGCGCCGGTTCACGCTGTAGCAAGGGAATACTGCCAAGCGTCATGGCAGTTGGACACAGACTACCGCATTCGATCTGCCCATTTAAATAAAAACGTGCTGCCCAGTTCAGCCAGCCTTGTGCATCATCTGGTTTACTAAAAGGATAGGCATGGACTTCATAGCTGCGGTTGAGTACCATCCACTGATGCCAAGCCGGATGAAACTCAATTACATCACAGCGCCGGCCACGTGCATCAAACGCCTTAAGCTCCGGTGTATAGCGGTTAGCCTGTTCGGCATACTGATAATATTCGGCAGAACCGGCTATCGTACCTAACTGGCTTAGCCTGGCCTGATCTTGACTTTGATGGCGTTGCAATATTTCCTGTAATATCGGATCGGTATCAAACAGGTTATAGTCTTGAAGTTCATCAAACTGATTCTGGATTTGATGAGTCGCCCATGTATTCATTCTTCTTTCCATATAGTCATTCTTATCTTTCTTCAGTATAAAAGAATCAGCTCTATATAGTGTTCGGTTTCTCCTATATGAAAACACCAGCCTTTAAAGCTCGCCGCAAACCGCAACAGTCACGTGCGCGCATGACTCAGGCCGCCTTACTAGAAAGCTTTGTTCGGCTTTTAGATACTCAAGATTACCCTGATATCACTATTCGGGATATTACTGAGCTGGCAGGTGTCGGCTTGGGTACTTTTTATGAATACTTTGGTGATAAAGATGAACTGGCCGCACTTTGCATCCATCAGTACATTAAACAGCAGGCCAAAGCCCTAGAACAGTATGCCAATACCTTAGAAGCTTCTTTAGAATTAGCGTTATATATTGAAGCACTGGTTAATTTCCAGATTCAGAGTATTTGGCAAGAACAGCACATTTGGGCCACTTTATTTTTACTTGAACGTCAGATTTCCAGTTTGTCTGCCTATCAAAAACACTATCGCTTACATGTAGAAAGCTGGTGTAAGGTTCTTGTGCACCTCTGCAATTGTCCTAGGCAAGAACTCGAAAGTCTTGCCCTCAATCTGCACCGGATTATTTATGGCATGATTTCACAGACCCTGCTTCAGGAGCCGGAATACCAGCACTGGTTTGAACTGAAACAAGATATCCGGCGCGCTATCTCCGGCTTTTTACCCTTAAGCCCTTAAAATCTAATTAATTAATTAAAAATAAAATAATAATCGTTTTTACCTATACAAACCATTAATTTTTATCGTTGGTAAATCAATCAGATAACCTCTAAATTATGCTTAACAGAACAGATATACCGAACGTTTATATAGCTCGTAGTTCAAGGCAGAGCCAATACGCAGTGAACATGCCGGTATATAAGGTTCCTTACCGATACTGGAAACAGTGGCAGCTAGAATACAGTGATTTGATCAGTAGTTTAGTCAGAAGAACTGGTCCTATTTTAGAGCACCACTGCACCAGACATTCAAAGAATGGAGCATAGCATGAGTCAAGACATCAAAAAGTGTCCAGTCAGCCACTTAACTACAGACTTCGGTGCGCCCGTTGTAGACAACCAGAATAGTATGACTGCTGGCCCACGCGGTCCGCTTTTAGCCCAAGATATGTGGCTCAATGAGAAACTTGCCAACTTTGTCCGTGAAGTTATTCCTGAACGCCGTATGCACGCTAAAGGTTCCGGTGCATTTGGAACATTTACTGTCACCCAAGATATTACCCGGTATAGCTGTGCCAGCATTTTCTCTGAAATTGGTAAACAAACTGAAATGTTTGCACGTTTTACCACTGTAGCAGGTGAACGTGGAGCAGCTGATGCTGAACGTGATATTCGTGGCTTTGCCTTGAAGTTTTATACTGAAGAAGGCAACTGGGATATGGTCGGTAACAACACGCCAGTGTTTTTTCTGCGTGACCCGCGTAAATTCCCGGATTTGAATAAAGCTGTTAAACGTGACCCACGCACTAATATGCGTAATGCCACTTATAACTGGGATTTCTGGACCTTGTTGCCTGAGTCATTACATCAGGTCACCATTGTTATGTCAGAACGCGGTATTCCTGCCAGCTACCGACATATGCATGGTTTTGGCAGCCACACCTATAGCTTTATTAATGCCAGCAGTGAACGGTTTTGGGTGAAGTTTCACTTCCGTACCCAGCAGGGTATTAAAAACTTGACAGATGCTGAAGCAGAAGTACTGATCGGAAAAGATCGTGAAAGCCACCAGCGTGACCTGTATGAGGCCATTGAACGGGGTGAATATCCGAAATGGACTATGTATGTTCAGGTCATGCCAGAAGCAGATGCCGAGAAAGTACCATATCATCCTTTTGACCTGACAAAAATCTGGCCACATGCCGATTATCCACTGATTGAAGTCGGTAAGTTTGAACTGAACCGTAATCCGGAAAATTTCTTTCTAGATGTAGAACAGTCAGCTTTTGCGCCAAGTAATCTGGTTCCGGGAATTAGTGTATCACCTGACCGTATGCTGCAGGCACGCCTATTTAATTATGCCGATGCCCAACGTTACCGTCTGGGAGTAAACTATCAGCAGATCCCGGTGAATAAACCACGCTGTCCGGTACACTCTAACCACCGTGATGGACAGGGCCGGATTGATGCCAACTATGGCAGCCTGCCACATTATGAGCCAAACAGCTTCAGTCAATGGCAGGAACAGCCGCAGTATAGAGAGCCGCCATTAAAGATTACAGGTGATGCAGCATACTGGGATTATCGTCAGGATGATGCAGACTATTTCAGTCAGCCACGTGCACTTTTTGCTCTCATGAATACTGAACAAAAACAGGTTTTATTTGAAAATACGGCACGGGCAATGGGGGATGCGCTGGATTTTGTTAAATACCGCCATATCCGTAACTGTTATGCCTGCGACCCGGCTTATGGTGAAGGTGTTGCTAAAGCACTGGGATTAGAGGTAGCTGATGCTCAGGCTGCACGTGATTCGGACCCAGCCTATGGCCAGCCAGGTTTTCTTTAACCTGAAATAAACCCTTTAAAAAGAAACCATCTGGTATGGTTTCTTTTTTTGCTTGTCAGGCATAAGAGCATTAACTCTTTACAAAAAATTCTCGTCATGTGCGAGAATATTGCTCCTGAAGAAATCAATTAAAAATAATTTCTGAAAAGACACTACTAATAAATGCCAGGCATATTTTTATGCGTCCACTCTTTACCATTCAGCTCACGTTAGCCTTACTCTGGTTATATCAGGGGCTTGTTCCCAAACTTCTGTTTCAATCTCCTGATGAAATCATAATCTGGCAAAATATGGGCCTTGATCTGGTTCTGGCTAAAATTTTGCTGGGTCTGTCCGGGGGCATCGAAATGCTGTTCGGTTTATTCTTCTTGAAATGGCCTAGATCTATTCTCTTGCATAGCTTAAACATCATCGGACTTATAGGACTGCTACTGCTGATTATATGTATAGCACCTCTTCAACTTACAGCTGCGTTTAATCCGGTAGTCATGAATATTGCCATGCTGATGCTTTCTGTAGTGGCAGTTCAGCTTATTGTACAGGAACAGAATAAAGACCTTAAACAATGAGGCGTCTTCCTTCCCGTATGCAATAAAATGGCCCCAACAGTTTGGATGAATTCTGCATGGCTATATTCAGGTCCTGTTCAGGCTGCTCGCGACCTTCATCTGTGAGCTGGAAAGTCCGGTAATGGATTGCCAGTGAACGACGGGGTGCCAGATCCAAATGTGCCTGAAATGCTTCTTGAGGATTCATATGCATATATTGCATCAACTCTCGCGGCTCATATGCGCCGATCGGAAGCAAAGCGATCCGGGGAGCTCCCAGTTCGGCATGAATCTGTTTGAAATGCGGTGAATAACCTGTGTCACCTGCAAAAAAACAGTGACCGGTCTCATGTATGATTGAAAAGCCCCCCCACAAAGCCCGGTTACGATCACGCAAACCACGCCCTGAACCGTGTTGTGCAGGTGTGTACACTATTTGAAACTTATGCAACAACGCAGCCTGCCACCAGTCCATTTCTATTACCTGAAACTTTTTAGGCAGATAAAAACTGTTGCCAAGCCCGGTATAAATTGGCATGGCAAATTTTTTGTGCAGCCAGCGTAGAGTTGCCAAGTCCATATGGTCGTAGTGGTTATGACTCAAGAGTACGGCATGAATTTCCGGTAATTGTTCTAATGCAATACCGGCAGTACAGCTTCGTTTTGGACCTGTACCCTGCTGCGGACTGACATAGTCTGCCCACACCGGATCTGTCAGAAAATTATACGGCCCGATTTGAATCAGTACGGTAGCATGACCAATAAACCAGACCTGCCAGTCGTCCATACTGGCATGTGGCCGGTTCTGTGGACCCGCATGTGCCGGAATTTCTGTCTGTGTATTTTCCTCTTCCCATGGCAAAGGTTTACGGCTATATAACCACTTGATCAGATCACGGCGCCGATAACCGGCCGGATGAGCCACATAATTAAAGAACTCTTCTCCATTGTAATGGTCAGAAGGGCTGAAACTAAACTCAGGTTTTCTCAAGGTATGTAACCAGCAGGATTCCGTCTTTAAACGGTAAGAGTAATGAGCTTGCTTATTCATGAATAAAAATCTTTATATAAAACGGCAAATCTGTAGGTGCAAGTACTGATATCTGGCCGTGATTATGCTGTGTCATCGAGGCGATCTTTCATACGTTCCATCCAGACCTTCTGGGTTTGGGGTTTTACAAAAAGTGCCACCACTTCCGGATGCACTTTTTTTGTATTGGCCTCAATCCGGTTTACACAGGCTTCAATCTGGTCTGAAGTCAGATTATCTTTAAACTCAAGACTTAAGGCAGCCAGCACCTGATGTGCACCCAACTGTTCAGTAATCAGACCGTTTGCCGAGAGTACCGCCGGGTCCTGCTGTGCAATACTCAGAACATTTTGCCGCAGTAAGGGATCTGCAGTTTCTCCCAGCAGCAATCCCTTGGTTTCCCGGCCCAGCAATAGGGCTGCCACAGCCAGAATCACACCAATGAGAATTGAAGCAATACCATCAAGTACTGGCATATTCAAAGTATGAGAAAAATAGACACCGAGCAATGCAATTACCAAACCAAGCAGTGCAGCTGTATCTTCAAACAGAACTGTAAATGTAGTCGGATCTTTACTACGCCGGAATGCCTGAAAGTATCCAAGTTTACCCTTGCTTTTGCGAAAGCTTTTTAAAGCGATAAACCATGAAGTACCTTCTACAACAATAGCAATTCCAAGTACAACATAGTTAATCACCGGTGAAACGATTTCTTCAGGATGACGAATATGCTGAATCCCCTGATAGATCGAAACTACCGAACCTAATGCAAACACCATCAGAGCCACAATAAAAGCCCAAAAATACAGTTCTCGTCCATAACCAAAAGGATGACGCATATTGGCTGGCTGCTGGGATTTTTTCAGTCCATAGAGCAGCAAGATTTCATTGAGGGTATCAACAACTGAATGGATTGCCTCACTCAGCATAGCCGAACTGTTCGTCAGATAAGCTGCCACGAACTTGACCATTGCAATGATCAGGTTCCCGATCAGGGCTGCATAAACAACGACTTTATTGGATTCAGACATGGAAAATGACCTAATTTTATTTTTATCAGACCGGCTGATTCAATTTTCTAATGGACTTTCCTGATCTTAGCCAAACTTGGGCCTGACTTTTTTTATTTTTTGTTGTTTTCTCTGCTGTTAGTTATTACATCTTCATCAGCTAAAGTTGCAGGGCACGCCCGTGCTTTTATAGAAGCTACTTAACTATAAACATTTAAAGTTTAATATTTTTTTGCTCTATATTGGCTATGCCAGTCCTTCCAGAAGTACAGAACAATACCAAACATTACAACACTTACCCCAGCAAATGCATGTGAACCAATTTGTTCATTATTCAGTGTGGCGCCTAGCATAAGCGCCAATACCGGGGTAATCACATTACTTAAAGATACTGTAGAAGCATTTAAGCGCTTGATCAGCCAGAAATAACACAGCATCGCCACAATAGAGGACATAACCATGGTAAATAAGAAGCCGATTATGGTTTTAGTACCTGGTATAGCAGTCGGTATATGTTCATAAATAAAAGGAACCAGCAGTAGTGAAGCCAGTGCTGATACTAAAAGCGAGCCTGTTGCTTGAGACATAGGGGCCAAAGGCGCATTAATCTGTTTAACCCAGAAAATCGAGCTGATATAGGACACCATACTGATAAACATCAGTACAACGCCAATTGGATTTACCTGAGTTTCTGCCTGATCTGCAAAAACGAAACTTAACCCTGCAACTGCTATCGCCATGCCCAGCCATTGTAGTGCCACCAATTTTTGAGTTTTCAAGATGACATGACCAATCAGCCCGGCAACCAGTGGCGAAAAACCAAAAATTAAAGCCATTAACCCCGAAGTAAGATAATTAGCTGCTAAATAGATAAATAACTGTGCACCAATCAGGTTCAGGCTACCGGCCAGATAACTCTTCATGGCCATCTGATCAAAAGGTAATGGAGCACGCATCAGTTTTAGAATCAGGAATGCCAGTATTGAAGCGCCAAAATAGCGAATAATGAGTACCCACATCGGGTGAACTTCTTCTACACTCCAGACAATGGCCAGTGGCGTGGTTGCCCAGATCAATACCAGTAGTGCATAAACAGATGAAGTAAACAGTAACGATGCAGATGGAGTGCCTGAAGCAGTTGAACTCATAAAATCGCTCATTCTTTAAAATTGAGTTTTTACCAATAAAAAACAGACTTATAGTGGGTCCATACTATAGGTCTGTTCAATAGAAAGCCGTTTTATTTAGGCAATTTTACGTAGCTCTTGGGCAAGGTCCAAGTGTGTATCTGCATGAAAAGCGATACCTTTGCTAATCATTTTTTTCAGATGGCGCATATCTTTAGCGGCATTGACCGTAATACCAGCCACAATAATTCCATTACTGACTCCGTACAGAATAAAAGATGAGGCAGGCCCCTGGCTAATATCCATAGTACCGCGCACATGCCATTCTGCCGCGCTCATGTCACCGACAAACTGGAAATTGATACCGAGCTGATCAGTCCAAAACCAGGCCGGATTTGCTTTAGAATGTTCAATACCCATCACATGGCGTGCAAAGATACCTGCCTGCAGATTGGCATTTTCCCAGGTTTCAACCCGGCTATACTGACCATCTGCACGAAGCTGGGTAGCAACATCCCCTGCTGCATAAATATCTGGATTAGAAGTCTGGCAGTTCTCATTCACCTTTACAGCAAAATCAACGTCCAGCCCAGCCTCAACTGCCAGACGCGCATTTGGGATAATGCCGATGCCATATATGACTGCATCTGCACGTAGCTCTTCACCATTTTCCAGTTGAATCACCACCTCTTCACCCTGCAGGCTACAGCCTGCAATTCTGGTTTCAAGACGGATATCGATACCGGCCTGACGATGCTGGGCCAGCAAGAACTCACTGAGTAACCGTGGTGAGCAGCGACCCATCACCATAGGGCCCATTTCAATTACAGTTACATGACAATGTTTAGAGCGCGCTGATGATGCCAGTTCCAGACCAATCACACCGCCACCAACCAAGATAATCCGGCGCTCGGGCTGCAATACGGGCACCAATGCCTGAGAGTCTTCCAGATTACGCAAGGTATAAACATGTTTACCTAAAGCATCAAGGTCCGGCAAGCGGCGCGGCGCGCCACCGGTAGCCAGTAACAACTTGTCATAACCAAGTACTTCACCATTTTTCAGAGTGAGCTGATGGGTATCGGCATTAATTTTTACTGCGGCATTGCCACGGATGACCTCAACGCCTAGCTCTGCCAGCTTCTGCACTGAAAGAATCTCAACTTTGGTTTCTTCAGGCTTCAAGATTACATCTTTAGATAAAGGCGGGCGTTCATAAGGTAAATGAACTTCATCACCCACCAGTATGATTTTCCCTGTGTATCCATTGGCACGAAGTTCCAGGATAGCGCTCGCACCTGCCTGACCGGCTCCTACAATAACAATAGTTTCAATGCTCATCTGTCTGTTTCCTTAATCTTTCAGTTCAGCAGAAACAATACCGAAACCTGCAATCCACTCACTGATAGCTTCATAGACATGGGTTGTCATCTGGTACTGCCCCAGCTCGGCAAAAGCGGCAAAGGCTGCAATCCAGCAGCGGATTTCCTGACCGCCACGGCCACCCTCACGGCGGATCTCGTCTTCGGTCATAGCCTCTAGCGCGGCAAAGTCCGCTTGGGCAAATTTTTCTAGTAATGCCTGATCCCACTTGGCATTCAGGGGCACTGCCACAGAAGTATCTCCTGCTGCCAGCTTCTGACCGACTGCAATGATTTTGGCCTGGCGTGCCTGACGTGCTTCAGCAGTCGGGTTACGGCCGGCGATCAGAAACTCTTCTACTTCGGGGGGTACTGCGCCCATTTGCGGCGTAGGCGGATCATGAGATAGACCACCTGTACCCAGAATCAGTACACGCTCCGCCTCAAGATCCAGTGACTTGATAAACTGGCCAATTGCCCGACCAAGCGCTACAGTGCGTTTAGGGGTAGGCATCGGAGCGGCTGCTCCGTTTACAAATACAGGAATGGTAGGATAGCGGTCGAGTTGACCATCACATAAAAAATGCAGTGGCTGCGTGACACCATGATCAGCCTGCATACGGTAGGAGTAGGCAACATCGACGCCTTCATTTAGTACACAACGTACCAGACTCAGGGCGGTCTGCTCTGGTACATCAATTTTGCCCGGACCATAGTTCCAGTCTCCCGCTGCACTGGCCCGGATACCTACACAAAAACTTGGCATCAGGTCATAGAAGAAACCATTAAAATGATCAGGGCCAAAAGCAATAATCAGTGTCGGATTATAAGCCTTGACTTGTTCAGACAACTTGGCAAAAACGGTACGAACTTTTTGTTCCTGAGAACTGTCCTGTGGAGAAGCAAACTCCATTAAAGGGCTATGTGAAGCACAAATCAGTTTAACGGGCATAAGACGCTCCTTAACACAAGGCAGCCAACAGGCTGCCATTTAGTCCTTTACTGCATGGGAAGATTTTATTCATCGAAGAAGCCTGCACGTGGCTGACGCAAGCCACGAATTCCCAATCCACACTCGGCATTAATCAGGACGCCAGTCAATGGCCGGTTATTCTGGCGAGAGGCCAGCAGTACGTAAGAACCTGTCATTTCCTCAGGTTCTGGCAAAAAGTTAAGCGGCATACCGCGAGCAATTTTTTCCGGATCACGCGCATCCAGCAGCCCAATATTTTCCTGTCCCAATGACGCCGCACCTTTGATATTGATATTCATACCGGAGGGAGCCACTGCATTGACCCGAACTTTAGGTGCAAGTTCATAAGCCAGTTCTTTCATGATACCCACACCAGCATGCTTGGAAGCGGTATAAACCGGGCCGCCACCTGCTGAATACAGTGCAGAATTAGACAGGGTAAAAACAATCGACCCTTCAGTTTTGACCAGCTCATTCAACGCAGCCTTGGCCCCTAGAATAAGTGACTTGGTGTTAATACCCATAATTTCATCAAAGGCTTTATCCAGCTGCTCGCCAGAGGTATTGACGATATCGGCATAGTGATCCCAGATGCCAGCATTACCAATGAAGCAGTCCAGCTTGCCAAATCGCTCTACGGTTGCCTGAACAGCACGGACATTGTCTTCATAGTTGGCCACATCACCAGCGACAGCCACAATCTGGTCACCAAACCGTTCTTTTAGGGCATCTACTTTAGACTGTGAACGTTGTAATACCCCCACATGCGCGCCTTCTTCCAGAAAACGCTCAACTAAAGCCCAGCCCAGACCTGAACCGCCACCAGTGATCAGTGCAACTTCACCTTTTAGCCAACCCATGATTACTCTCCTGCCATCTCTACATATAAAGCACCGTCTTCAATCATTACCGGAAAAGTCTGAATCGGATCGGTAGCCGGCAGGCATAGTGCCTGACCGGTTTTTAGACAGAAACGGGCTGAATGCAGAGGACACTCTACCGTCCCGTCATCTTCAAGATAACCTTCTGACATGGAAGCATTACCATGTGAACAACGGTCGTTCATGGCGAAGAAATCTCCGCCATTGTTGAATACTGCCAAGGCATCAATACCATTTATGCCGCAGTCTACTTTTAGCGCTTCACCTTCATCGAGCTCATCGACCTGGCAAACAAAAATCTTATTCATTAGAAGAATACACTCAGGTTATGTGACGTATAGGTCGCTTGATCAAGCGTGATCTTGCGGTTGAAAATCTGGAAGCCAAGACCACCTTCAACCTTGCGAATCTTGTCATGACGCTTGCCACAATAAATCGTCACGTCTTTTTCTTTCTGGGCACGGTACAATACATAAGTAACGTAGACATAGTATTCACCTTCTACGTCAGTTGGCTCAACAATAATATTTGAAACCATGTGGGTAGTACGTGATGGAGGCTCTTCAGCCCAAGCCATACCGGTTTCCAGACGTGCGACCCGGCGTTCCAGCAGGTCTTTGGTGTCATTAAAAACCCAAGTGGTTGGCGGTTGTACCGAACGGCGACGGTCACGGGTCTGCGCATTTGCAGTCGTACGCAGCGTATAAGAGATATCATCGGCCAGCATGTCTAGCCAGGCACGGAAATCCCAGTCGTCCAGTGCTTTGGCTTCACGGTATAAAAACTGGCTAATCTGATGATGAAGTTCTAAACTGATCTGACTCATTTCATTAGCTCCTTCTCATATTCGTCAGCGGCTTTCTCGACTTCTTCCCATGTTTCATGAATCAGCAGATCTGCCCAGCGGCGATATAAACCACGTGCTGCAGTTTCAGAGAAAATGTAATTGATAATCCCCGGAATGCCATCTTCACGAACTTTTTCATTGCCCAGACCCATTTTCATAATGAGCGGATTATTACGGGCCTTATAGCCGCGTAATACTTTCTGGATTTCGATCCAGTTCTCAGAGTCATCCTGCTCAAGAAAACCTGCCGGACCAAATGCACGTGTCGCAGAGCGTTCAAATGCTTCTTTAACTTCCTGAGAGGCTTCAGCATCAGCAATACAGAAAGCCCAGACTTCTGTCTTATTTGGACCACGCGGATGCCACACACGGAGTGTTGCTGTACCATTTAGCCATGACAATGTCGGGAACATATTATTGTGACCCGCCAAACGTAAAGCACGTACTTCACCCAGACGCTCTTTGACCTCTTCATAGGTTTCACGGAAATAATTGGCGACTTCACCATCTACCCATACATTTGCATCTGGCTTTTCCGTAAAGAAGAAGCCTGAACCGTGGCCACGCGAGCCATACTGGATAGCATCTTTCGCAGTTTCCCAAACTGGACGTGCAGTCTGTGCTGCGCCTAATTTCTTAGAAGTTTCATCATCCGGTTTTGCGCCCAGAACCTGAATGGCAGAAGCATGCGAAAACAGTGCATGGTACTGGTCAGAAGCAAACTGTTCCGCTGCAAATTTCCAGTTACATTCAATTTCCCATTTATGTACGCCGCCAATGATTTCTGTACCACCCGGACGACGGTCCAGCACCCCATCCAGATACCAGGCAATATCACCCATGTAGTCCACCAGATCAGGCGTGGTTTCATCCCAACAGCCAAAGATCAGGCCTTTATAAGACTCGACACGGTTGACTTCAATTAAACCCCATTTTTCTTTACAGGCACCTTGTGGAAAAGCACGGTCTTCCAGGGGAATATCTTTTAATGAACCATCTACACCGTAAGACCAGCCATGATACGGACAGGTAAATGCACGGGTATTACCACAATCAGCGAAACTGACACGCATTGAACGATGGCGACACTGGTTTAATAATGCTTTGATTGAGCCGTCTTTTTGACGTACCACAATGATTGGATCTTCACCCATATAAGTGTTGAAAAAATCACCCGCCTTAGGTATCTGGCTTTCATGACAAAGGAATAACCAAGTACGCCCAAATACGCGTTCCAGTTCCAATTCGTACAGATCCGGATCAGTGTAGATAGATGGCGAGATACGTCCATTTTGTGCATCGACCAAAGCATCGATTTCACGCACATCAATTTTGCGACTCATGAAAAGCACTCCTGTGACTGAGCGTCAACCAAAGTTATTAGACTCAACTAGACAGGGATAATGATTTTTTAACCGTTTTTAGTGAAATATTTATTTTGTTTTAATTAATAGATTTTTTAGATTATTAAGAGATAAAATTTCTATAGTAAAACTCGGGCATATTGTCAAATAGTATTTATTTTCTAAATAGTAGAATAATCTTCACGAGATAGTTGTTTATAGATTATACTTTTCGCCAATTATAATAAGACATTTTTTGGATTAGTCTTATGGAATTACGCCACCTTCGCTATTTCATTACAGTTGCAGAAGAACTGAACTTTAGTAAGGCAGCCTTAAAACTGTATACCGCCCAGCCCTCTCTTAGCCAACAGATCAAGGACCTTGAAGAAGATGTTGGCGTCAAGCTGTTACACCGTACCAAACGTAAAGTTGAACTGACTGAAGAAGGCGCTGTTTTTCTGGAACAGGCGCGTTTGACCTTGGCGCAGGCAGATAAAGCCGTAGCAATGGCGCGTCAGGTTTCTAAAGCCAAACAGCAGATGCTCAGAATCGGTTTTGTTCCGGTTGCTGAAATGAAAGTATTCCCTTATGTTCTACCTAACTTAAGGGTTCAGAATCCGGACCTTAAAATCGAACTGCTCAGCCTTAACAACAATGAACAGATGCGGTTAATTAAGAAGGGTGAACTGGACATTACCTTTACCCGGCAGAACTTTCAGAATGACGAAATTGAAAGCCAGTTTGTTCTGCGTGAGCCCCTGATTTTCATATTGCCTAAAGATCATCCGCTCACTAAATATGAGCGTATTCCAGTAAAAGCACTTGATGGCATAGATTTTATAATTCCAGCTGCGGAAGAGTCACTTACCCTGCATAACCTGATTCTCGATTTTGCCAAACAAAACGGTATTGAGTTCAATATCATACAAAAGGCAGATAACATCCTGTTTAATATTAATTCTATCGGTATCGGTCTTGGCTGTACAATTTTGCCGGGTTATATTGCGCCACTGATGATGGAAAATACGGTAATCCGACCGCTCAGTGTAGAGCTGCCTTTTTTAGATTTATATGTCAGCTATCGTAAAGACACGGCTTTAGTTACTGCGCATAAATTTATTGAACTGCTGACCAAGGTGTTTTATCTCGATATTAACCGTAATGATGCCTAATTTTTTTCCTGACTGATGCGTATACATTTTACCCTACTATTTTTTTAAAAAATATTAGGGTCTGTTTTTTAACTACCCAGCCATATTTTTTCAGGTACTAGCTCTCTTTTTTTACTATTTCAGCCTACTTAGCACGTATCTTAAAAAGCCAAATTTTAGTGCTGTATTTTTCTCATGATAAATTACAACTTAAGTCTAATATCTGAACCAGACTCTATAGTAAATTGAATCTAGCTTAAAGTTATAACAATAACCAATTGAAAAACTGGAGTTATATATGACGTTCGGTATTTTTCATTCTTTGATGAGTGGTATTAAAAATCGTCCGCAATTTTTTCTGGCTTTTCTGACAGCAGCAGTATTAAGTATGCTGTTATTCTGGTTAACGTCCTGGTCTTGGTCGACCAATTTATTGATTGGCTGGAATACAGCAATATGGTTATTTCTGGCTAATCTGGCTTATCGCATGTGGCAGGCAGATCATAGCGATATGCAAGAACAGGCAAAACGCCAAGATGAGAGTAAATGGATTATTCTGCTTTTAGTCATCATGGCTTTAATCATGTGTATGGTCGCCATCGGAGCCCAACTTTCAGACTTGCCTAAAACAGGCTGGCTCAAATTTGGTCATCTTTTACTGGCATTTTTAACGATCATGTCATCCTGGTTATTAATGCATAGTGTATTTGCCCTGCACTATGCTCATGACTTTTATCTTGCCCGCTCCAGGGGCCAGAATGATGGCTTGAATTTTCCGGAAACTGAACGTCCGACCTATCCCGACTTTATTCACTTTAGCTATATTATGGGTACGGCCGCCCAGACAGCTGACATTGAAATCACCAATCGGCGCATGCGCATGTTAAATACTTTACATGCCTTGCTGTCATTCGGTTTTAATACTGTGATTCTAGCTATTTGTATCAACGTTGCTTCAGGCTTACTTGGCGGTTCTTAAATAATTTACCTCATAAAAAGGATGGCTAAAGCCATCCTTTTTAAGTGAAATACTATACCGGTTAAACACCATGTGCCGTGAGATAGTTTTTAACAACGGTATTAAACTCATCAGCTTTTTCAACCTGTGACCAGTGACCGCACTGGCTAAAAATATGTGCGTCCGCATTTGGTACTACATTCAGGATATCCCAAGTCCGTGACACTGGAATCACCACATCTTGCGTCCCGTGAATCAGCAGTACAGGAACTGTAATATTTTTCATTTTCTCGAAATCAAGCGGGAATTCGAAACGGTCACGATCACGTGCGCCCACAACATCCATCAGACGGTCAGATGCATAATCATTTTTTGCAGAAGCAAAACGTACCTTAACCAGCTCATCGGTAATCAGGTCTTTGTTGACTACAAACATTGATAGGGTTTTCTTGATTCCGTCTTCGGTCAGCACCGGATTGGCATGCGCTTTAAGTGCTGCTGTCTGTTTTGCACCGCCTGTGCCCATCGATACGATTCCAAGCACACGTTCCGGATAGTCAAGCGCCAGCTGGAATGCCAGCCAGCCACCAAGTGAATTACCTACCAGCCAGGTCTTTTCAATACCCAGTGCATCTAGAGTACGGATAGCATGGTCCACCCAGGCACGAATACCATATGGAGTGCCCGGTGCCACTACAGTCTGTCCATAACCAATCGTATCAATTGCTATACAACGCGCCTGCTCGCCAAGCTGGGGCAGGTTTAACCACCAGTTTGCAGCAGCAGAGACACCAGTTCCCGACCCATGTAAAAACAGAATAGGTGTTCCCTCACCCACCTCATGATAATGGGTCAGCTCACCTTCAGCCGTCTCAATCCACTTATCTTCCAAACCAAAAAATGGGTCCGTTTTATAATCAGGGATTTGTACAGTGCTCATACTTACTCCTCGTACAGCCTTAACCTGTTTTTGCTTCATTCATAAAACAGGTCAAAAGATTCAATTTGATGATTTTACCTATTCATATTACATGTTCGGCAAAGTCCGACTGATACTTAATAACGATGACAAATGACAAAAAAACGATAATTTAAACTTTTGTTTTTTATAAAATTAATTTCATTATTTATTTAAAGATTCTGTATTTTCATTATAGCGTAAACAAAAAGAGGATGGCCTGTTTCAAGTCATCCTCTAGCAAGTCTCTGTGGCTAAAACTTATAAGTATAGGTTGTCGCTATACGATGTTCTTCCAGATCCATAAATCCTGGAATCTGCTCATAGTTCACATCAATATACATCCATTGCAGTCCTAAGCCCTTCAGCCTGCCTTCCGGTACTGTATAACCTATAATGAGATTATTCTCATCTTCTTTACCCCGGGTCCCGTTGCCATTATCTATATTCCAGCCTTCATAGTGGCGAACTGTTGCAGTTAATCCGGGTACACCAGCTTCTTTGAAATCATAGCTGTATCCTAGACTCCATGATTTTTCATCTTTACGGATAAAACTCGCCACTGACCAGTTGGCCAAGTAGGGTTGTGGGACCCAACCCGACAAGGTTGGAAAAAATGGAGCATGACTACCATGCTCACCAAACATTTGCTGATAACCGGCATCTAATGTATGCGAACCATGAGTCCAGGCAGCTTTTAATGACAGAGCCTGACTATCAATCTGGCCATATAGTGCTTCTCCTGATTCCTGATTGTCAAAATAGCGGACATGGGTCGCCAGCTGGTTGTGCTGGTCTAGTTTTTTGTTATACATGACGCCAATATAATGCTGACGATAGATTTCAGTGACGTCTCCGTAGAAATAACTGAGCCCAAGCTCGGGGCTAAGCTGGTAATCCACCCCAGCTATGATCATGCCATGACTGTCTCCCGCTTTGATCTGGTTTTTTTCTGTATTCAGTTCATTTGGCCACAATTTAAAATCATGCAACTGATTTTCATATCGTGCATTAATACCATCCAGATAACCGAATGTTATCTTGGTTTTATCAAGATCTTTAGATTCAAGCCATATGCCCTGATAAGTGGTCAACAGTTGCCGTGAAGGGTCAAAGTAGACTACTGGCGTCATGGGCAGGATCTCTCCGATCCGCAATTCGGTGTTACTAACTTTGGCTTTAAGAGTGATACCTAGCTTGAAATTATCGCGGGCCTGCTTTTTGCTAGCATAATCATAAGGCATGATATAATCATTATCTCCACGGTCATTACTCAGACGCAATGCATATTGCGCCAGCAGGTCTATGCCGACCTGAGCTTTCCCTAACTCCAAATAACCTGATTTTGCGTCCAGCGTGATTCCCTGTGACCAGCTGCCAAAATCTTGTGGCTTGTTCAGATCAGGCTGGCTAATCTGGCGGTCCAGATAAAAATTACGCAGCTTTAGCTGAACTTGACTGTTATCAGTAAAATCTGCATGAGTAATAGAAGTTCCTGAGGTTGTTACCGCAGCAAAAAGTGCTATCCATAAGTTGTGGGAATGCATGGCTCAAATCCATTGATCAAGTAAAGCAATGGCGCTATCATGCTGAACAATAATCTGATAAAAAATCAGACTACAGTATGAAGATTCTGATTAAAAAGTATTTTTTAGACAGAGTATAATGATCTTTTATTATTCTTTAAGAGCTTTTAGCAATAAGCCATTTTTCTGGATAAATATTAAGATATGATTTAAAACCTGACTAACTGGCATATTGCCCAGAAGAATCAGATATTTTTCTCAAATTATAATTTTTATAAGTGTTTTTAAGTTTAAGTATTTTATTCAGATTTAATATGTCTAAATTATACTTATAAGAAATAACTTTAATCTGAACGATATTTTCTATATTTCAGTTCTCAGATTTTGTATAGACCCGTTAGCTTTAAGTCAAAAAGGCTGAGTTTTAATGAGCTTAAACTGGCCGTTCTGCTCTATAAAGTATTTGGTAGAGCAGCCTTCCTCATTATCATAACCGCCAGAAGTAATAAAGAGACGGCTATTCGCCCGGTAATAGATTTCATAATCGGTGAAGCTCGCTTCTTTATAACATGCGGTCAATGCACCAGAAGGTAAAAACTGGGTAGCACCATTTCTCACATTAAATGCAATTCCAATAATACAGCTGGTCCCGCAGCCAAAAAAGTCAATAACATAATGTCCGGCAAAATTTGGCTTTTCATTTTTCAGATAGCCAAAACGGGTTCTATAATTTTTTGTATTTTCATTCAGTTGCATCGCCGCATTTTTACCCTTAAACACTGGAGCAGGATAATCAGAGAACTGCGGGACTTTTGCGAAAATAATACTGGAATTTAGCAGCAAAAATATAATCAGAAGTTTCTTCATACTTGTTTTGGTTTTATTGAATATATTGAAGCAGTGTATATGATATTGCTTTAAATAAAAAAGCGTCCGAACTGGACGCTTTTTAAACTGATTATTTTAAAGCTTAAACACTTGCTGTTTTGGCTTTTGACATGGTGAGTGCCAAGTCTTCAATCATATCCTCCTGACCGCCTACGGTACCACGGCGACCAAGTTCCATCAGGATTTCACGCGCAGAAATACCATACTTCGCTTCAGCACGTTTAGCGAACAACAGGAATGAAGAGTAAACACCAGCATAACCTAAAGTTGCCGCATCACGGTCGGCTCGGATCGGGTTGTGCATCATTGGGATCACTAAATCTTCGGCCACATCCTGTACTTTGAACAGGTCAACACCAGTGTCCATACCCATACGGTTTGCAACAGCAATAAATAGCTCAAGTGGTGTATTACCTGCACCCGCACCTAGACCTGCAGATGCCAAGTCTACACGAACAGCGCCTGCTTCAACCGCAGCCACAGTATTGGCAACCCCCATACCCAGGTTATGGTGACCATGAAAACCGAGTTCGATGCCTGAATCAAGTGCATCACGCAAACATGCTACACGGTCAGTGACATCTTGTGGCAGCATATAGCCCGCAGAGTCCGTTACATAGATACAGTTTGCACCATAAGACACCATTTTTTTTGCTTCTTCAAGCAGTTGTGCTGGAGTTGCCATGTGCGCAAGCATCAGGAAACCGACAGTATCCATCTCTAGCTTACGTGCAGCTGTAATGTGCTGTTCAGAGCAGTCGGCTTCAGTACAGTGAGTCGCCACACGAATGGTAGATACACCAATTTCATGTGCCATTTTTAAATGGTCAACCGTACCAATACCAGGCAGGAGTAATGCAGAAATTTTTGCATTTTTCATCCGTGGCACAACTGCAGACAGATATTCTTCATCCGTTGCGGCAGCAAAACCATAGTTCACTGATGAACCACCCAGGCCGTCACCATGAGTCACTTCAATTAAAGGTACGCCAGCATCATCCAGTGCTGTTGAAATCGCAATCATTTGTTCAACAGTAGTCTGATGGCGCTGCGGATGCATACCATCACGTAAAGTCATATCATGAACAATAATCTTAGACATTTTGGTATTCCTTTAAGCTTCAACAGTCTTAAACACGTGTTCTGCAAACATTTCTGCTGTACGTGCAGCTGCTGCAGTCATAATATCCAGGTTGCCTGCATATTTCGGCAGGAAGTCACCCAGACCTTCTACTTCTAAGTAAATTGATACGCGGTTACCATCAAATATCGGACCATTTACCAGTTTATAACCGGGTACGTATTTCTGAACGTCCTTGATCATCGCATGTACTGAATCAGTGATTGCAGCCTGATCTGGCTCGCCTTCAACCAGACAATGAACTGTGTCACGCATCATTAGAGGTGGCTCGGCCGGATTAATAATAATGATGGCTTTACCCTGTTTTGCACCGCCGACCTTTTCGATTGCACCCGCAGTGGTCCGTGTAAACTCATCAATGTTCTTACGCGTACCCGGACCAACTGATTTGGTCGACACAGTCGCAATGATTTCACCGTATTCAACAGGCTGAACGCGTGACACTGCCGCCACCATCGGAATCGTTGCCTGACCGCCGCATGTCACCATATTAACATTTGGCACCTCACCTGCAGCCAGTAATGCCTCAAGGTTGACCGGTGGTACACAGAACGGACCAATTGCAGCCGGAGTCAAGTCAATCATTAGTACGCCAAGTTCATTTAGCTTGCGACTGTTTTCAGCATGGACATAAGCAGAAGTGGCATCAAATGCAATCTTAATGTCATCTTCGATTATGTGAGGAAGCAGACCATCGACACCTTCAGCCGTGGTTTTTAGACCCATTTTCGCTGCACGTGCCAGACCTTCAGAGGTTGGGTCGATTCCCACCATCCAGACTGGCTCCAACCATTCGCTGCGTTGCAGTTTATAAAGCAAATCAGTACCAATATTCCCAGGACCAATCATTGCACATTTAATCTTTTTCATGAATGTACTCTCTCAAAATCTAGCTTATTCAGCAGCGAATGCGGCTGTAACAGAGCCGAAACCTTCAATTTCAACCTTGAATTCATCACCTGGGTGAGCTACCACCATCGGGCCTAAAGCACCTGTTAAAATAATGTCACCTTTTAACAATGGTCGACCACGGCGCACCATCTCGTCTGCCAGCCATACTGCGGCATTTAAAGGATTAGCCAGGCAGGCTTTACCAATGCCTTGAGACACCACTTCTTCAGCGCGTGTCATCACCATCTTGCAGTTCACCAGATCAAGATTTTCTAATTTAACTGGCTGAGAACCCAGTACAAATGCAGCAGAAGAGGCGTTATCTGCTACGGTATCAATCAGGCTGATTTTCCAGTTTTCGATACGGCTATCGACCACTTCAATCGCGGGCAACGCATAATCAGTTGCACTGATGATGTCTGCATAGGTATGTTTTTCTTTGGTTAAGTCTTCTTTAATTACCAATGCAATTTCTGCTTCTACTTTTGGCTGAATTAGTTTGCCGGCAGGGATCAGTTCAGCATCGCCATACGCCATATCGGCAAATAGCATCCCGAAATCTGGCTGATCAACTCCAAGCTGAGCCTGCACAACCTTAGAGGTCAGGCCAATCTTGCGACCGACCAGACGGCGCCCTTGGACAAGTGCCCGTTCAGTATTTACATCCTGTACCGCATATGCGATATCAACATCAGCATTTTCACCCCCCAGTTCCGGACGGATCGGGGCAATAGCCTGGACAGTAGTTTCAGCCTGATAAAGTGCTAAAGCCACTGATTCAACGACAGCAGAATTTGACATCAAAGTTCCCTTAACTGCAAAGATTGTTCAAATACCGTTTCAGATGGAAGCTCGTCTGTGCATCAAGGAAAAATAAATCTGAAGAAAACAGATCAGTCAGCACAGTGGCTGGATAGGACCCTTCCAGAAAGCAGGTATATATAGACAGTTTAAGAATGGGAAAAAGCAGCAATGAATGCCAATACTTATTTTATTTATTGCTATAGTTAAAGACTATTATTGCTTTTAAAAAAATGTGTATGTGAATAAACATAAAAAATATTATAGGAATGAGGAAAATGCCTGGTCAGGTGCTATGTAGTGTCTGACTAAATGACCAGGTGATTATGGGTAATTAAACCGAAAAATATTGGGCTCAATAGCCAAACTATATCTGTTAAAAGCAATCGAGACTTTCATGCTGCCGGTCTAGGTTTCCAGCTCCATGACAGGTTCTGCTTGCTGATCAGCTATATACTGCTGCAAGAAACGGTTTAGAGCACTCACATCATCTGCGATAAATAAAGGATCAAACTGTGCGAGGATTGCCCTGCTATGTACTCCATAACCTACTCCGACCCGTGGCATGGCTATATTTTTAGCCATTTCCAGATCATAAGAGGTGTCTCCCACCATAATGGCCTGTTCGGCATCAACACCGGTATATTCTAGTATTTCTGCCAACATTAAGGGGTTAGGCTTAGAACGCGTTTCACTCGCCGCCCGGGTTATATTAAACAGTTCCTGACTCATGGTCTGAGCTAATACCCGGTCAAGCCCTTTACGGCTTTTACCAGTCGCAACTGCAAGTTTAATATTCTGCTGTTTCAGGCCGTCCAGCATCTCAGCTACACCCTCAAACCAGGCATCTGTCTTGGAATGGGCCACGTAGTGCTCAGAGTAGCACTGTAAAATATCATGATGTAATTCTGGAACTGCAGGGAAAAGGCACTGCGCCACTTCAGGCAGACCCAGTCCGATTATACTTTTAGCAGCCTCGTCGGTTAAAGGTTGTTGGTACTGACGTGCTGCAAATTGTAAACTTGCTACAATCTGTCCGACTGAATCAAACAAAGTACCATCCCAGTCAAAAATGATGAGTTCCACAGGTTTTTTCATATTATTCTCTAGGTTCCAAAACAGTTATCCGGTACAGGTAAAGTGTGCCCGCAAGAGCTTATAATAATCCTGCCTGGAAGGAGATCAGCTCCCCCCATCATTCAGTTTAAGGGCTTTAGGGTATCAGAAAAATATTTTTTCAATCCTTCTTCTGCGCCCGAAGCTGTGCAGCCAGACTTTGCATATCCTCTGGCAAAGGCGCTTCAATAGTCGGATAGCCAGGAATTTCCAGACGCATGGCATGCAGACAGAGCCGACGTGGTTTTGGTCCTTTATATTCTGTTTCATGTCCGTATTTATCATCACCTACCAATGGATGTCCAATACTCAAGCCATGCACACGAATCTGATGAGTACGACCCGATAGCGGAGATGCATAAACCAGTGTAGCGTGCATAAAGCGTTCTGCTACGTTCCATTGGGTTTTAGAATCTTTCCCTTCTTTAGAAACCCGTACACGCCGTTCGCCATTGGCCAGTTCGTAACGGTATAAAGGAGCATCAATGAGCTGTTGATCCAGACTGACCTGCCCTTTCACAATTGCCGCATAAGTTTTTTTAATCTTATGTTCACGTAACAGGTCCTGTAGGGTTTTTAACACACTACGTTTTTTTGAAATCATGACCAGGCCTGATGTATCGCGGTCAATCCGGTGAACCAGTTCCAGGTACTTTTTACCCGTCGCTGCACGCAAACCCTCGATCAGGCCATACGCCACACCGCTACCACCATGTACTGCAATACCTGAAGGTTTATTGACCACCATCAGGCCTTCATCTTCATAAATCACACGGCTTAGCAGACCTTGAGCGACTTTGTCAGAAACAGGTACCGGTGTTTCATCTTTGGGCTCAAAACGGATAGGAGCGACACGAACCTGATCACCAATTGCAAGCTTACTTTCTGCTTTAATGCGCTTTTTATTGACCCGCACCTGGCCTTCACGAATGAGCCGATAAATGCGGCTTTTGGGTACGCCTTTAAGCCGGCTAAACAGAAAATTGTCAATCCGCTGACCTGCTTGATGCTCATCCACTTCAAACCATGTGACACTTTGCCATTGTTGTGTAGAATTCATACAGTTACCAAGACTCGAAATTTGTTGAATTTGAATAAAAAATGATCATTCAGGCTAGTGGTTTCACAAGAAACATAAGCTTAGCCCATAGGCAGATGATGCAAGGTTTGATATAGTCAGCGCACGGATACCGCCGTAAGTGATCGAAATGAGGTTATCTTCAATATTTTTGAATAATAACCAGAATTTGCATTTCACCCCAAGCTCGGAAAGGTCCTAAAAGAATATGCCGACGCCGAAGGCTTATTATATCGGTAAATTGACAAACTGTTGCGTTAAATTGTGCCTGTGCACATAAATCAGTTTGTCTAAAAAAAATATGTCGCCAGCACAAGTTGGCTTTTAAACGTAAACTGATACACATCAGACAAGTCGCCTCCTGATGTCGTCTTCAGGCTAAAGCGTGATGCATTGGATCTGCACATAACGCACCGATACGATGATTATTCCGTATCAAGATTCTTAAAAAGAAGGGATCTTCAAGCTTTGTGACAGTGAAAGTTATCATCCAATGCACCGCCTGTCCGCCAGTGAAACGCACAGGAAACTTTGATCGTTTAAAAGATTAAAGCAGTATTGCCAACATCAATACGCGAATCAGACCGCAGCCCTATGCAGGCCGGTAAAAAAAGCTCAGACCACAATCTGTTTTTTGAGATCTGAGCATTGATCCCGTCATGTTCGATGTTCGCAGAAACGGTATTGCGACAAGTTGGTGTGGATCACTATTAGGTGTTACACCCATGAAACGTATGTTGATCAATGCAACACATGCTGAAGAAGTACGCGTTGCACTTGTCACTGGTCACCGTCTATACGATTTTGATCTCGAAAATCGTACCCGTGAACAAAAGAAATCTAATATCTATAAAGGTCATGTGACCCGTGTAGAACCTTCTCTTGAAGCTGTCTTTGTTGAATATGGAGCAAATCGTCAAGGTTTCTTGTCGATGCGTGAAATTGCAAATTCCTATTTCAAAGCTGACTCGCGCCAGACTTCAAACATCCGTGAACTAATTACTGAAGGGACCGAGCTTCTGGTCCAGGTGGAAAAGGAAGAACGCGGCAATAAAGGCGCAGCACTGTCTACCTTTATCTCTCTTGCTGGCCGTTATCTGGTTCTGATGCCGAATAATCCGAAAGGTGGTGGTATCAGCCGTCAAATTTCAGGTGCAGTGCGTGAAGAACTCAAGGAAATGCTGGCCTCTTTAGATGTACCCCGCGGCATGAGCGTGATTGTCCGTACGGCAGGTATTGGTCGCAGCCAGGAAGAGCTGCAAACCGATTTACAGCATTTGCTTGACCTGTGGACCCAGATTCAGAGTACGGCTAATTCAGGCCCTTCCCCAATGCTGGTACATCAGGAAGCTGGTGTAGTAACACGCGCAATCCGTGATTATCTGCGTGATGATGTGTCCGAGATCCTGATTGATTCAGAACAGGCTTACAATGAAGCTTATAACTTTGTCAAAGCAGTTATGCCACGTCAGCTGGACAAGTTAAAAACTTATACTTTAAATGAGCCTCTGTTTGCACATTTCGGTATTGAGAGCCAGATCCAGACCGCTTATGAACGTGAAGTAAAATTGCCTTCAGGTGGATCAATTGTAATTGACCAGACTGAAGCGCTGGTTTCAATTGACATCAACTCGGCAAAATCAACGCGTGGTCATGATGTAGAAGAAACAGCACTTTCGACTAACCTTGAAGCGGCTGAAGAAATTGCCCGTCAATTACGCCTTCGCGATATTGGTGGTCTGATCGTGATCGATTTTATTGACATGACTCGTGACCGTAACCAGCGCATGGTTGAAGCCAAGTTACGTGAAGCTACCCAGAGTGACCGCGCCCGCATCCAGTTTGGCCAGCTCTCACGTTTTGGTCTTATGGAAATGAGCCGTCAGCGTCTGCGCCCTTCTCTAGAAGAAGCGACTGGCTATGTCTGCCCGCGCTGTCATGGTACAGGTATGGTACGTGACTTGCGTTCACTGTCGCTGTCTATCATGCGTAAAGTTGAAGAAATTGCGCTACATGAACGTCAAGGTGAAGTTCAGGTTGAAGTGCCAGTAGAAATCGCGGCCTTCATGCTCAATGAAAAACGTCATAGCCTGGTTTATCTGGAACAAACTTCAAATACACGTGTCACTGTACTTCCACATCCACACTTGGAAACTCCACATTACGAAATTTCATATAACCCTGAAGGTTTTGCACCGACCAGCTATGAACGTACTGAAGCTACGCGTTCGAGTGAAAAAAACCTGGGTTATGAATCTGCCGACTGGCATCTAGAAGAAGCTGAACAGGTTGGACAGAACACGGCTGCCCCAGCTGACAAGCCAGGTAAACCACAAAACCGTAAAGCACAGCCTCAGGCTGCTGCCCCGCAACAACCTGCTCAAGTGCCTGCCGCAAAAACTGCAACTAGCAGCAGTCCATGTGCGTGGCTGGAAAACCTGTTTGTACAAAAACAGGCACACACGGTAGATCATTCGCGTACAGCCAACAATGCCGCTGCTGCAATTGAACAGATGGTGAATACAGGTGCAGTTAGCCGGGGCCAGTTTGGCCAGATCAATAATACTGCTGTAGCAGTACAACCAGAAACGGTAGTTGCGCCAGTTGCTGCCAATAATGTTTATCTGTCACAACCGGCAGGTAATAGCGCTGCAAAAACTGATGCACAACCACTCGAAAGAGAAGAAAAAGCTTCAGGCCAGCAGCGTCATAACAAAAAACGTAATGGTCGCGATCGCGATAATCGTGACAGAAACCGTGAACCACGTGAGCAGCAATCTGAAACTTCAACTCAGGTTCATGAGGAAGTAGTTCAGTTATCACGTCAGGAACAGCGTGATCAGAAACGTCAACAGCAGAAACGTCAACCTCAGCAGGAACATCAGGTAGAAAGCCAGCAGTCTGAGCAGTCATACCCTGTACCACGCCGCGACCGCAATCAGCAACGCCCACCGCGCCCGAACCGCTATCGTGATCCAAGCGTGCTGAATGAGCAGCCTGTGGTAGCTGCCGCGCCTGCTGCAGTGACAGATAGCAACCAGGTAAAAGTTGATGTCATTGAAACCCCAAACAACGAAGCTCTTGCTACTGCATTGGTAATCAATATTGATCAGGGTCAAAGTGAAATCATAACGCTAAATTCTGCAGATATAGCGTCAACTGTAAATGCAGAAGAGGCACCGGTTGAAGTAAAACCTGAGCCAGCTGTTCCAGCCAAGAAAGAAGCTGTAAATGCTCAACCAGCCCCGGCTGAAGCAAAAGCGAAAGCCAAAGTTGAAGAGCAACCACGCCGTGCCAGTAATGATCCGCGTATGCGTCGCAAGCAAGGTGGCTCACAGCAGAAACCACAGCAGGAAGTGCTACCAAAGCTTAGTCCTTCCCAAGTGCCACTCTTAGCGCAGTACACTGTAGGTAGCCTGATCCGTCATGTTTATGGTGAAGACTGTACGGTACTGATTGAACAGTTCGGACTGGTGCCAACATTCAATCGTGCTTTGCTGAAATTTACTGAACAGTACATCAGTACCCTTTCAGTAACCACTACAACAGAGCGCACTGAACCTGTAGAAAAAACGCCTGTTACCCGTGATGCTGCCGCGCCTATGGCTAAACCGGCTCAGGAACAGGAACCAGCGCCAGTTTTACCACTGACGCCTTCCCAGAATGCGACACCGCGTGTAGCAAACGATCCGCGTGAACGTCGTCGTCTGGCTAAACTTGCTGCAGAGCAGGCATTAGAGCAGAGTAAAGCTTCAGCATCTCAGGCAGAAGAGCAGCCTGCGGCTGTACAGTCTGAAAATCCTGTAGCGGAAAATCCTGCTGAGCATGTAAATTTAGAAATAAATGCTCAAGCAGATACAACTTCAGTCGGTACTGAGCAGGACGCAGCAGATGCAGCATCTCACCATGCCAAAGTGGTAGCTGAGACTCAGGCACAGGATCCGGCAATTCAGACTGCTGCAGCTATGTCTGAAGCAACTGCTGCTGCCTCGCCAAGTGCAATTGTTGAAGAAGCACAGGCTCAGCAAGCGGCCGAACCAGCTGCACCAGCAGAAAAGAAAGCACCTAAACCGAGCAAGGTAGAAAAGTCTCAGCCGGCTGATCAGCAACCGGCACAAGCTTCAGTAGAAGAAACTGCCGAAGACGATAAGACGACTACTGCCGATAAGGATAAACCGGCCCGTCCGCGTCGCCCACGTGGCCGTCCACCGAAAAAGGCCACACCTACAGCCGAGTAAATTTGCACAATTACTCGTAATAAAAAAACCTAGTCATTTCGGTGGCTAGGTTTTTTTTGATAATTTTGTTGAATTAGGTTGAATGCACTAGTCCGAACAGATTAAAAAACACTTGTATAGCTGCATGGGAAGCTTAAAGCTGTGTTTAAGTTCAGCTGAACCCTAGTCGACCCAGACCTTACCGGGACTAATCAAAAAATAATATAGGATTGTTATGAGTCAAACCCAACAGAGCGACCTCATCAGTATTACCGATGTCGCTGCGAAATTACCCCAGTTTATAGCGAAAGTACCTCATCTTCTGACTGGTCTGAAACAGGCTTATATCCGTACACCTGACACCCCTGCGGGGCTGGGGCTAGCTTTTGAAAAAGCGGTAAAACGTAACCCGCGTGGTTATGCTCTCTTATTTGAAGATCAAAAATATACTTATCTGGCCTTAAATGAATGGGCCAACCAGATCGCACACTATTATCTCTCGATAGGTGCGCGCAAAGGTGACGTGATTGCTGTCATGGTGGAAAACCGCTCTGAACTGGTCGCAACTGTACTGGGACTGGCCAAAATCGGAGTGACCATTGCTCTGGTCAATACTTCACAAACAGGTAAAGTGCTAACGCATAGCATTAATCTGGTTAAACCGATTGCATTGATTGTTGGTGAGGAAGTTCGCAGTGCAATTGATGACATTCGTCAAGATATTCTCTTACCAGAAGACCGGTTTTACTGGTTTGCCGATCAGGCAACACGTGCAGACGTTGGTAAAGCACCAAAGCATTATCAAAATCTGGCAGAAAAAATTGAGAATTTTCCGAAATTCAATGTAGCCACTACCCAATCCGTACAGGGTAAAGATGGTCTATTCTATATTTATACCTCTGGTACAACCGGCCTGCCAAAAGCTGTGATTTTCACCAACAGCCGCTGGACTCTGGCTTATGGCACTTATGGTCATGTACTTGATCTCAAACCGAATGATGTCATGTACGTAACCTTACCGCTCTATCATGCGACTGGCATTGTTGTATGCTGGTGTGGTGTGATTGCGGGCTCAGCCACTCTGGCCCTACGGCGCAAATATTCAACTTCAAGCTTCTGGAAAGATGTGCATAAATATAATGCCTCTGCCATTGGCTATGTAGGCGAATTATGCCGTTATCTGATGGATGCAGAACCCACTGAACTGGAAACAGGCCACCGGGTTAAAAAAATGATTGGTAACGGCATGCGTCCAAATATCTGGAATAAATTTAAGCAACGTTTTGGCGTAGAGGAAATTCTGGAACTCTATGCTTCAAGCGAAGGAAATGTCGGCTTTAGTAATATTTTCAATTTCGACAATACAGTTGGATTTTCTCCAACTCCTTATGCAATCGTTGAATTTGATAAAGAAACGAATGAACCGGTACGTGATCAGCATGGCTGGTGCAAGAAAGTAAAAAAAGGAGAAGTAGGTTTACTTCTTGGAAAAATTACCCGTCGCTCCCCTTTCGATGGCTATACAGACCCTGAAAAAAACAAGTCAGTCATCTTAAAAAATGTCTTTAAACAGGGCGACCAATATTTTAATACTGGAGACCTGGTACGTCATATCGGCTTTCGCCATGCCCAGTTTGTAGACCGACTAGGAGATACATTCCGCTGGAAAGGTGAAAATGTTTCCACCACTGAAGTCGAGAATATCGTTTCAGAATATCCTAAAATTGCTGAAGCAGTCGTCTATGGGGTAGAAATTCCCCATACTAATGGTCGTGCAGGAATGGCAGCTATTACTTTGGCAGCTGGCGAAGCACTTGATGAGCATGACCTTACTGCAATGGTGGTTGAGTTTAAAAAACATCTTCCTGCTTACGCAGTTCCGGTATTTTTACGTGTACAGGAAAAAGTAGAAACTACCGGTACTTTTAAATACCAGAAAAACAAGTTGAAGGAAGAAGCGTTTCATCCCGATAAGACCACCGATCGTTTATTGGTTTTACTTCCAGGCAACTCTGGCTATAAAGATATTAGTATGGAGATTTACCAAAGTATTCAAGACTACCAGTATCGTTTCTAAATAGACTAAAAAGAGCGTATTCGTATAAAAATACAGCAGGCGACTTATTTCTAACCAACTAAAGCAATAAAATTTAATTTTTGCTTGTGCTGGAAAAATAAATTGCTACAATACGCTCCATCAAGAAAATACGGGTCGTTAGCTCAGTTGGTAGAGCAGCGGACTTTTAATCCGTTGGTCCCGCGTTCGAGTCGCGGACGACCCACCATTTTCTTAAGACCCCAGATGGGTCGTTAGCTCAGTTGGTAGAGCAGCGGACTTTTAATCCGTTGGTCCCGCGTTCGAGTCGCGGACGACCCACCATCTTTTTAGAATATCTTTTCAAAAAGAGCAGCTTCTAAATCAGCTTTAAGATTTATATATGGGTCGTTAGCTCAGTTGGTAGAGCAGCGGACTTTTAATCCGTTGGTCCCGCGTTCGAGTCGCGGACGACCCACCAAGATTCCAAAAAAATCCCGGTCATTACTGACCGGGATTTTTTATTCTTCAAGGAATTATATATTAAAAATATTGAATTCCCGAATGATATGATTAATGGCGAATACGGTTCCAGGCATCACGTGAAGCATGTTTTGCTTCTTCCCAAGACAGGCGTGATTCAGCTTTAGTCTGTTCCCATTTAGTGCGCAAATCTGGCTCAGCATCTTCAAAACGCGCATCTGGGCCATAAGCTGAACGATTTTCATAGCCCACTCGGTATGCACCACGATAATCGCGGTCATAATCCAGATCCGGATGAGTATTTCGTGTGGCAGAGTAGTAAGGCTGATTTATACTGTTTTCACGCCAGTAAGCATCTTCAACCGTTGGGTCCATTGCTTCACCAGCTGCATGGCCAGCTAATCCGCCCACGACGGCACCCACTGCACCGCCGACTACAGTACCCACTGGTCCAGCTGCACTACCAATTGCAGCGCCTGCGGCTGCACCACCTGTTGCACCTAAGCCTGTTCCTACTGGATGAGAACCTGGTTCACCTGTAATTGGATCAGCATTTAAATCTTTTTTTACATCATCCGATGCATGCTTAATACGATCGCGGTCATAATCTGAAGTCGCCATCATCATTCTCCTTATAATAATATTGTGATTCTGGAAATCTGCCGCTATGGTGAGATTTCCTGTTCGCTCGTTAAGTACACATTCAGCTTAGAAGGCATTTATGTAAAAAAACAGGCTTAAATAAAGAGCTTTCAGTTAAGCAATATTGTAGAAAGTAAAAAAAATTGGCCAAAATTACCTGTAAGATTTAAAAGCTTACGCATTTTTACTCAACCATTCACAACCTCTATTTTTCCCCCTACTTCTCTTCTTATTTTTTATAAAAATAAAAAGTCCGGCAATAAGCTGGACTTTTCAGGTATGAAAATTTATTTTAAGACAGCATGGTAGTTACTGATAAATAAAATTATTTATTTAAAATAAGATAACTACCAAATAAGGTAAAAATACCACCCGAAATACCGTCAATCCATTTGGCAGCACGCTGGTATGCCCGCTTGAAGGAAGGCAGGGAGAAAACAAAAGCTACAAATAGAAACCAGATTGCTGTCTCGACCGTTACCAGCAGGAGTAACCACCCATGTGCATGATCCAGAGCTGGATTGGCCAGAAAAAGTGAAAATACGCTACCAAAATATATAATGGCTTTTGGATTAGACAGATTGGTCAATAATCCCCGGAGGAAAAAACTCAAAGGGCTCTGAGGCAGGGAAATCTGTACAGGCTGGGTATTTTCTTCTTTACGAAAGGCTGAACGCAGCATCTGAAAGCCTAACCAGCATAGATAAATTCCACCTGCGACCAATAAGGCATGTTTTAGCCAAGCCATTTTTTCAAATAAAATATTCAGACCCAGCAAGGCCAATAATGACCAGATTATGACACTTACACTGATACCTACCACCACAGCAAATGTCTCCATCCGAGATTTACTGATTGCAGTTTGGGAAACCAGAAAAAAATCTGGTCCGGGCGTGATCAGGGCACAAAAATGGATAAAAATTAGTGTTCCGAGCGCAATTAACATTATGTATTTACCTGTAACCTGCATGTCTTTAGAACAAGAATACGCTGTATCCTGATCTGTTTATAAAAATTCTTCAAGCACCGAGTTTAAAAAAAGATGGCCATGTGCTGTACAGGCGAGTTGTTCAGTATTTTCTGAAAACAAATGACGTTGCCGTAATGAATCCAGCTTGGCCTGTATTTTATCCAGTTCATAGCCGGTTCTTTCTTTATAGAACTGGGCCGGCACGCCTTCATTTAAACGCAAGGCATTCATCATAAATTCAAAGGGCATGTCTTCACGCTCAATCTTTTTAAATTGTAAGTGTTCAGCAGGTATTTTGGCCAGATAATCTTTAGGTAAGCGGGTCTTCTGAAACCGGTAAACTCCGTCTCTCAGACTGACTTTAGCATGTGCCCCTGCTCCGATTGCCAAGTAATCTCCAAATTGCCAGTAATTCATATTGTGTGCAGAAGGCTGTTCTTTACGCCATGCCGAAATTTCATACTGTATGAATCCATGTGCCTTAAGATATGCTTCACCCTGTTCCTGAATGTGCTCTAGTACACTCTCTACCGGCAATACTGGTTGAGTCCGGAAAAATACTGTATTCGGCTCAATCGTCAACTGATACCAGCTGATATGGGTGGCTCCGTTTTCAACAGCCAGACGTAGATCTGTTAGAGCCTGCTCTAGCGTTTGTTGTGGCAGGCCATGCATCAAGTCAATATTGATGCGTTTAAAACCGGCTTCTTGTGCCTGATGTATAGCATTTATAGCATTCTCAACACTATGAATCCGTCCCAGTTGTTTCAGATGCTGCTCATTAAACGTCTGCACTCCAATGGATAAGCGATTAATACCAGCCGCAAGATAGCCGGCAAAAGGATCATGTTCTACTGTTCCCGGATTAGCTTCCAGCGTAATTTCACATTGCTCTTCAAAAGGCAGTAAACCATTTAGCTGCTGAAACAGCCACTGGTAACCTGAAGCTGATATCAGTGACGGGGTTCCACCGCCAATAAATATGCTATGGAGTTTGCGGCCCTGTGCAAAGTGGAGCTGTGTTTTAAAGTCTTCCACCAATGCTTGCAAATATTCCTGTTCCAGTTCCAGAGATAATTTTCCATCGGGTACAGCATGTGAGTTAAAGTCACAATAAGGACACTTTCGCACACACCAAGGCATATGGATATAAAGTGAAAGTGGAATACATGAAGGATCTAGGCTACTCAAAAATTTTTCTCGGAGAAGGATGGAGCGTCTTACAATTTTAACATGACTGCATCATTGTACTTAACGCAATTCACATGAAAATCTCCTACACTCTTTTGTAATATCGAGAATAAATAATGAATTCAATATGATGAAAATATCGAGTCAACTTTTATTATTATTTCCCCTGACTTTGGCCATCGGAGTAATGCTGACCATACAAACTGCATTAAATACTCAGATGCGTATGTATTTGCATTCACCATTCCAGCCGGCTTTTTTTTCTTTTTTAATTGGAACAATTGTACTGGCGGTAATGGTGATGTTGCAGTCTGCACCCAAACCTCAGTTAAATGAACTTGCCCAGATTCCTTGGCATTTATGGTTAGGCGGACTGATTGGGGTTTATGCTATTAGCATGAGCATTTATACTGCCCCCAAAATGGGTTTTCTCATTCTCTCCGGACTGGTTATTTTCGGGCAACTGCTCATGTCAATGTTACTTGACCATTTTGGCTGGTTAGGCGTAGAGAAAAATCCGATTAACTGGCAGCGTTTACTGGGTGCAATTGTTATTTTCATAGGTGTATTACTGACACTGCAACGCTAGTCTGCCGCTTACCCCATATGAGTAAAATTAGTGTCTATTGCTACCACTACACGCTTTGAAATCAAGAAACTCTTTCAGTTGATGTTGCCTATTCTGGTTACTCAGTTTGCTCAGGCCGGTCTTGGCCTGATCGATACAATTATGGCAGGTCATTTATCTCCTACTGACCTGGCAGCAATTGCAGTAGGAGTCGGTTTATGGATTCCAATCATGTTGCTGTTTAGTGGTATTATGATTGCGACTACTCCCTTGGTGGCTGAGGCCAACGGCGCACGCGATTTTAATAATATTCCCACCATTGCCCGCCAGTCATTATGGATGGCTTTCATGCTGGGCATACTGGCAATGCTGGTGTTACAGTTGATGCCTTTTTTACTGCCTCTATTTGGAGTTCCTGAAAATCTGCAACCCAAAGCTGGCCTGTTTCTCCATGCCATTGGCTTAGGCATGCCAGCAGTCACCATGTATGCAGCCCTAAGAGGTTACTCGGAGGCATTAGGTTATCCGCGTCCAGTCACAGCAATCAGCCTGCTGGCTCTATTGGTCTTGGTGCCTTTAAACATGATTTTTATGTACGGCTTGGGTCCTATTCCTGCTTTAGGTAGCGCCGGTTGCGGCTTTGCCACTTCTATCTTGCAATGGTTGATGTTGATTGCACTAGCGGGCTACATCTATAAGGGGCGTGCTTACTGCAAGACCCAGGTGTTTAGCCAGTGGGAAAAATTTAATCCGGTTTGGGCCAAGCGTATCTTGAAACTGGGTTTCCCGATTGGTCTGGCTATTTTTTTTGAAGTAAGTATTTTCAGTACTGGAGCAATCATATTAAGCCCACTGGGAGAAACTGTTGTGGCCGCACATCAGATTGCTATTTCCGTGACCTCGCAGCTATTTATGATTCCCATGTCCCTGGCCATTGCACTGACTATCCGGGTAGGCATGTATTATGGTGAAAAGAACTGGCATGCCATGCGCAAGGTACAACACCTCGGTTTAATTACCGCGACTGTATTTGCAGTATTGACCATGCTGGTTATGTGGATTTTCCGCTCAGAGATTGTCGCTGTTTATACCCGGGATCTTGCTGTTACCCATATGGCCCTATATCTGATCCTGTTTGCGATTGCCTATCAGCTGATGGATGCATGGCAGGTCAGTGCTGCAGGTTGCCTGCGTGGAATGCAAGACACTAAAGGCCCAATGTGGATTACTCTTCTGGCTTATTGGGTAATTGCCTTCCCTGTGGGTATTTATCTTGCTCGTTTTACCAGTATGGGAGCTGCTGGAGTCTGGACCGGACTAATAGTAGGTTTGAGCGTTGCATGCGTTCTTCTGCTGCTACGTCTTTATATGAATAATAAACGGCTAAAATTAAGTGCCTCTACTGTTTAACCGTATTTCCATCATGCTCTTAACCAGCCACACCGGCTGGTTTTTTAACTTTAAAAATAAAGATAGCCTGTTTTTATAAAGGTGTTTAATTAAGACCTAAAAAGTGAATCTATAAACAATAATAAGATCAGCTCTTTTCTGTTATGTGTTCTTACAGGAACTGAACAATTTCAACTAGGCAACTTTTCTATTGTCCCCTATGATCAAATAATTCATTCACTTTATTTTAATGATTGAGGTCTAATACCGATGGCTAAGAATGCAAGCTCGCCCGGCCGGCGTTTTATGAAACTTGCCGGCATGACCGCCAGTATTGCGACCCGAAGTGTATCTAATTCCATTCGTAATATCCGGGCAGATGAAGAACAAAAACAGGCCGCCAGAAGCCAGCTGTTTCAAGATATTGGAGTTCAGATTGCCAATACCTTGGGAGAGATGAAAGGCGCTGTCATGAAAGTCGGGCAAATTGCATCTCAATATAAAGATATTTTCCCGCCCGAGGTGGCTAAGGCAATTTCAAAATTACAGCGTCAGGCTCCTCCCATGCCTTTTCCGGCCATACAGAAACAGCTAGAAAAAGAGCTGGGACAACCGATTGATAATCTGTTTACATCTTTTGATCGGGAACCTTTTGCGGCAGCATCAATTGGTCAGGTACATAAGGCAATATTACCTAATGGCGAGCAGGTCGTAGTCAAAGTGCAATATCCAGGTGTGGATGAAGCCTGTGAAAGTGATTTGAAACAGGTTCGGCTGGCTTTACGCCTGATGGGTGTTTTAAAAATCGATAAAAAACTTCAGGACCGGCTGTTTGCAGAAATTCAAGACAGTCTAAATGCTGAACTTAATTATGAAATTGAAGCACAGAACCTGACTGTGTTTAAGACCTTTCATGAAGCATTAGATGAAAAAATTATTATCCCACGTGTCTATCCACAATATTCTACCCGTCGAGTACTGACTTTAAGTCTGGAACAGGGCAAATCTATAGAAACTGCCAGTACCTGGCCGCAGGATGTCCGTAATCAACTTGGCCGACGCCTGGTCCGCGCGCTAGGACAAGAAATTTTCTATCTTAAACGTTTTCATTGTGACCCACATCCGGGTAACTTTGCATTCCGTGAAGATGGCCATGTCATTGTTTATGATTATGGCGGAGTAAAGACTTTAAATACTGAAATTATTGAACACTTTAAAACTTTGATCAATGCTGCACGCCAACATGATATTGATACGCTTGAAGACCAGTTAATTACTTTAAATGCACTTTCAGAAAAAGGAAAATTTCCAAAAGAACTGTATGAAGAATGGCTAGATGTGTTACTTAGACCATTAACCACCCAGTATGATTTTGCTGAAAACTCTGCCCATCATGACGGGGTATTACTGGTGAAAAAGTCGCTAAAATACTGGGACCTGTTTAAGCCTTCACCGGATACTCTTATGGTGAACCGGACAATCTCCGGGCATTACTGGAATTTGATCCAGCTCAAAGTAAATGATGATTTAAGTGATTTATTTGAAGAACTGGTCGCCTCAGATCAACAAGATAAACTTTAAAATTGTTCTATTGCCCTGTTTGAATATGTAATTTAAATAGGGTGATGACTTGAAAATAATTATAAAATCCCTATATATTGTTATATTATAACATTTCATTTAGCTATGGAGTTTACCATGCGTAAAGATATCCACCCTGAATATCAGGAAGTATTATTTCACGATACCAATGCTGATGTATATTTTGTCATTGGTAGTACCATGAAGCCGAAGCAGACCAAAGAATATGAAGGCAAAACCTATCCATACGTTACCTTAGATATTTCGAGTGCCTCTCATCCGTTCTATACAGGTGAAGTTCGTCAGGTCGGCAATGAAGGCCGTATTGCAAGCTTTAATAAACGTTTTGGACGTTTTAAACGCAGCAATTAAGCAGTAATAATTTTTAAATTGAATTCTTCTTATTTGAAGTCTAAGTCTTTGCTCTCCTCCACTTAGACTTCTTTTTTACTTATCGATTATCTAATAAGAACTGGAACAGATAAAATCCTGCTGTCAGTAAGAGCATACCCATGATTAAACTCGACAGACTATAGGCAAGCCCCATTGTTATTTCATTCTGTCGCAACAACTGAAAAGTTTCCAGACCAAAGCTTGAGAATGTGGTAAAGCCGCCCAGTATACCCACCATCAGGAAAAGCCGTGTTTCCTGTTGTAGAACTGCGTATTTCTGGCTAATAGCAAAAAATATGCCTGCACAAAAACAACCTAACAGATTAATCCACCAGGTTGCCCAAGGAAATAAACTGCCTGTCTGGCTGAGTGATAATGTTATGCCATAACGCAGGCTTGCACCTATTGCCCCACCGCAGGCAACCAATAACCAGTTCATAATGATATATAGCTGATGTGGATAAGCCCTATTTTATCCACAAACTCAAAAAATATTCATTAAAAATTCGCCTTGAGAGGCTATACACAGCTCGTTAAATTCTGCATAAACCAAGAAAAATACTCATAAAAGCGCTATGCTAGGTTGCTTAATTCTTTATAGGGAATAGGATTTATGGCCCAGGAACTTCTTGAACAGCTACAAGCTGGCCAAGCAAATTTTACAGATGTCATCGCTTATATAGACTCTCGTTATATTCATAACCCTACTGATTTTCGTAACGGCGCACAGCATAATGCAGCGACAGAAAATCAGGGTAGTGCCAAAGTCTTGAGTTTTGCCAAACTCAACAGTCTAAGTCAGGAACAGACCTTAGCTTTATTTGCTGAGCACTATGCAGCAGTCTTAGCAACCCCTGAAGGTACAGATCATCAAAATATCCGGCAGTTTATGCAGCATGGCTGGGATGAAGTACAGTTTCAAGCCGAAGCTTTACAAGCCAGGTAAATATTAAAAAAAGGACCTCATGGTCCTTTTTTATTCTGGTCGCTCATTAAATTGTGGTAACTCATCACAAATAGTCTCCCACTCTGCTTTAGAGCCAACAAAAATATGTTTCCCCGGTCGCGTCTGGATCGGCGTATCTAACGTACCAATTCTAAGACGGTAAAAATCAGGAGTATCACTCTTAATACTGATAATTGGCGAGCCACACACACCACAGAAACAGCGTTCGGTCGTTGATGAAGACTGATATTTTTTTAAAAGGTTCTCACCCTGTATCCATTTAAACTGCTGGATAAGGACTGGTGCATTAGTCGCAAAAGCTGTACCATTGGCTTTACGGCATTTCTGGCAATGACAATAAATAATTTCATCAAGCTCAGTTTCAATTTCATAGCGAATCCCTTGACACAAACAGCTTCCCTTTAGGCTCATTCTAGTTCTCCATCATAAATTCTATTATCAGTACATACTATGAACTCTGTTGTTCCATCAGATAGGTATGCACGCCTTCACCAGCAGCCCGACCAGTAGCAAAACATGCTGTCAGTAAATAGCCCCCGGTTGGCGCATCCCAGTCTAGCATTTCACCACAGCAAAACACATGTGGCTTTGATTTTAGTTGCAGCCTTGCGGTCAGGGCATTCTGTTTTATACCACCAGCACAACTGATAGCTTCTTCAATCGGCCGGAAACCCTCCAGGACTACTTTCAAATGTTTGACCTGCCAAGCGAGCTGTACAGGATCTTTCCATAAGGTTTTATCGACCAGTTCACGAATCAGACCAGCTTTGGCTGCATCTAGGCCCGCCTTACGCCAGACATTACTCAGTGACTGCTTTCCTGACTGTAATTTTTTTATTAACTGTTCGTTATCTACATCGGGTAATAAATCCAGATACAGAGTTACAGGCTGCTGTTGCCGCTGTAACTTGCGTAAGGCCGGTCCGTGCTTGTAAATAAGGCCACTTTCCAGACCATAATGGGAAATTACGACATCACCCTGAGCTCTGTGTTTAGGGCTAACCCATGCTTCTACCCGCTTTAAAGGCTGGCCAAATAAAGGTTGCATAAAACTGGACCACGTTCTGACCACACCTGCATTGCTAGGTTGAAAAGGCTCAATTTGCTCTCTATCAAGCCAAGCCTGCCACTTGCCATCGCTACCTAGCTGTGGCCACGATACCGCGCCACAGGCCAAAATAATCGCGTCAAACTCCAGCTGAAAAGGCGTATTCTCAGGTTGTTTTAAATCCAGAAGTTGCACCTGTTTAGCCTTGAGACCTAAACACTGATGACGGTAATGAAAGTGTATGCCTTGCTGGTCCAAGCGTGTTAACCAGGCACGGAGCAGAGGCGCAGCTTTCATCTCTACGGGAAAAATTCGGCCAGAAGAACCAATATAGGACGCTATACCGAGTTCAGCTATCCAGTTCTGAATCCAGTGTGCATCCCAGCGCTGTATCCAGGGATACAGCCATTCAGGGTGATCATAGCGCTGGATAAATTCAGTAAGAGGCTCAGCATGAGAAATATTTAATCCGGTTTTCCCCGCCATTAAAAATTTTCGCGCAGCTGAGGGTTTCTGCTCAAATACATGAATCTCATAGGCATACCGGCTCAATACTTCTGCCGCCATTAACCCTGCCGGACCTGCCCCTATAATTGCAATACGTTTAGCCGACATCACTTTTTCCCTGTAATGGCAAAAAGTCATCAAAACGGGTGGAATAACCACAATGTTTGGTAATTATCAATTGCTGGCATGATTCACCACGCTCGAGATACTTGATTTCAAAATGTGTGCGTGCTGACTCTGGTCTAATCTGTTCTTTTTCATAGGACAACTGCCAAAGTTGCTGTAACTGCTGCTCAGCTTCCTCAATATACTCAGGAATATTGCTGGCCAGTGTGATCGTACCTTCCGGCTTGAGACGCGACAGTAAAAATTCAAAAAATGGCATATTTACCCAGCGTTGTGCCGGATTATGCGGTTCAGGATTCGGATATAAAATAAAGAATTGTTCAACCTGCTCCGGATACAGAGCATGAACTATCCATGGAATAGCGTCTGCATGTACAGGAGTCAGATTTTGTTGACCTTCGAGCTGATGCTGCTTTTGCATGGCCAAAAATTTTTCCCGGGTCCGTTCAATGGCAAACAAGCGCTGCTCAGGATACTGACCACTAAATAATAAGGCGTGTTTTCCTTTACCTGCCCCGATTTCAACACAAAGTGTCTGCTGATCAAGCGCTGAAAAATCACGTGGCGCATGCATACGATGGGCTTGAAATTGACGAATCGGCATATTCACATCAAACTATGGAGAATTTGACACAAGTCTATCAAGAGCTGATTACTTTGCCTAATAATCCTAGGCTCTCTACTGAAAGGATATTGATTATGCAGCAGCGTACCTTCCCTTGCCCACGCTGTGGCAAACCTGCCACATGGGAAAATAATGAATTCCGGCCTTTTTGTTCAGAACGATGTAAAATGATTGATTTAGGTGCTTGGGCCAATGAAGAATATCGTGTACCAACACAGGATTCGCCCAGCCGACAGGATTCCAGTTTTGAAGATGACTAAGCATCAACTCATACAGCCAGTCGAGTTACTAATATAAGCCAAGCTGCCCTACAGTACGCCCTTATAATTCTGTTCTTTTAGTTTTAACATTTTGGATGATATTGCTCCAGCAAGTGTATAAAATAACTAACAGATATTAATGAATAAATTTTTATCAATATTTATAAGTTTACTGCTTTTATGAATACTGCTTAAAAATAGTTACCACCTTAATAATCAAGTTAAATACTTGCTTAGGCAGTGATAAATATTCTACTTTTTGAATTATTTCACTGCCAAAAACCTTTAGCATTCTACTGATTATATTTTTTAGATTTATAATATACTGACCTAAAAATTTAAATATTGTTTGAGTATAGTTTGAATAAAGATGATATGCATGATAAAAGCTAAATCTCTTATAGATTGATTATCATAAATACTGGCTAATACTATTGCTCAAACTATATTCTTTAACTAGTTTATAATAATAAAGTTTCCTTATATTAAATATTTTATAAAAGTTACTTATATGCGTTTTATATACTTTTTCTTCCCTAAATTTTACTTAAAAAGTAGCGATAAAGCTGGAATAAAAGTTTAACCAATTTTCATAAAATTAATTTTACTTTTACAATGTATCTACTTTGTATATCTAAAATCTATGCTTTTAAGCTTTTTAAACAAAAAGTTATGTTATTTCAATAGACTCTAAACATCTGGTTATAAATTAAACATTTACTTTTTTAATTCAATACTTTTCTTAATAAAACCAAACATATATTTAAATTCAAGTTATAACATGCATAATTTCTCTTTTAGAAACTTTACTTTATCTCCTTGTTATGTCTTTATATCAATTACTTAAAATTCTATTTTTTATCTTTGTATTGCTGGCTATATTTTTTATTGGTTTAGGTATATATGCCTTAGACACAACACTTATTTTAATTGCAGTCTTATTTGCTACAGTTGCAGTTCTCATTGGCCTAGAGACTAAACAGATTCTTGCCAATCCATTTAGAAAGAAGTGAGCAGAAGCTTACTTCTTTCTTGGCTTGATTAACCTGCTTTACCCGCTAAAAATGGGTTATGTTGTTTTTCAAAACTAATTGTACTCATCGGACCATGGCCACAGATAAACTGTGTATCATCTGGTAAAGTAAAACACTCCCGCTGGATTGAATCCAGAAGTTGCTGATGGTTACCCCTTGGAAAATCAGTTCGTCCAATCGAACCTTTAAACAGCACGTCTCCCGTCCAGAGCAGGCCATGCTGTGCATTGTAGAAAATTACGTGACCTGGTGTATGTCCGGGTGTGAAGCGTACCTCAAATTCATTTTTACCCAGTTTAAGTGTTTCGCCCCCTTCCAGCCATTGGTCTACCTTAACAGGCTGCGGTATAGGAAAACCATAACGTGCGGAAACTTCTTGAATCATATCGAGCCAGAACTGGTCTTCCTTATGCGGTCCAATTACCGGCACATCCCACGTATTGGCCAGCTCTCCTACTGCACCGGCATGGTCAAGATGACCGTGTGTCAGCCACAGTGCTTTAACATTTATGCCCAATGCCTCGACTTCTGCCTTTAGCTTTTCAGCATCGCCACCCGCATCAATCAATATGGCTTCTTTAGTTTCTGCATCCCAGACAATGGAACAGTTCTGGGCAAACGCAGTAACTGGAACAATTTTGACTTGCAACATGGTATACCTCTGGCTATATAGCACTAGTTGGCTAGGGTTTGGGTTAATGTATCAAGATTAGCCTTAACCAGACTGGTGAGCAAATCCAGATGGTCTTCACGATTATTCAGCGCCGGAATATACGCATATTCTGCACCACCTGCATGCTTAAATGTTTCAGCATTTTCCATAGCCAGCTCTTCCAAGGTCTCCAGACAATCTGCAGAAAATGCAGGACTCATGACCTGAACTGATTTCACACCTTCTTGACCCCACTGTGCAAGTAGCTCATCAGTATAGGGCTTAATCCATTCCTGTTTACCAAAACGTGACTGGAAACTACAGGCCCATTCATGTGGCTGCAGATTCAGGCTTTTCGCTAAGCGCTGTGCAGTAATCCGGCAACGTTCTGCATAAGGGTCGCCCTTATCGGCATAGGGCTGTGGAATTCCATGAAATGACATTAATAGTTTTTCAGCACGTCCATGTACAGATTGAAACTCACGTACACTATTTGCCAGTGATTCGATAAATAAGGGATGCTGATAATAATCACGGATAATAGTCAGACCCGGCAGATTACGCTGTTTGGGTATCCAGCGGGCTACTGCGTCATAAAGTGGTGCGGTAGAAGTCGCCGAATATTGTGGGAAAAGTGGAAAAAGAAGTATATGATCTTGTGGATCTGCCTGAAGTTTAGCCAGAACTTCATTAATACCCGGGTTACCATAGGTCATGGCAGGTATGATTTTGAGTTCAAACTGTGGATATACGCTACCAAGACGGCTTTGCATCTGTTCAACTTGTTTAAACAGGACTTCACGCATAGGAGAATCCTGATTCCATACCTGGGCATAGGCTTTTGCTACGCGCTTGGGACGAAATGGCAGTACAAAAAGATTGAGGATGACTTGCCAGAGCAGTTTGGGAATCTCAATAACACGCTGATCAGACAAAAACTGTTTAAGAAAACGGCGTACTGCTGGAACAGTAGGTGCATCTGGAGTACCCAGATTGGCCAGAATAATTGTGACTTTAGCTTTAGAAGCAGGCGTCATAACAGGTTTTCCAAAGTAGACTAAAGCGATGATCTTGTTAATTTAACAGCTTTTTATATATCTTAAAAATTAATTAATACCTAGAACCATATTGGTAAATACGATCAAAATCTGTATGCTGATTTTCAATCAGTTTTTGGCCTTTAGGAGTAAGTTTCCATAACATGCGCTGTCGGTCATCACGGCCGCTAGGCATAATCCAACCATTTTGACGCATCTGTAATTTAATATTGTGCAAGGCACGGATATTAATCTGTGAACGTGCAACGGCATGAGCACGTGGCATTTCAAGGCGTGCTTCCGACAAACCGGTATCATTTAAATACTCATTTAAAGATTTAGAAAAATATTCTTCCGGAGTAGGAGATTTGAAGGTATTGCCCAGAACTGCCAGCAGTTGTGCCCAAGATAATTTACGCTGCAACTTTAGTTCTTTAAAATTACCATCCTGATAAGCATGCAACCGGTACTCAAAAGTGTAAATCTCGCGTGGGCCGACTTTAGGCAAATCCAACAATGGGTCATGTTCACGTGTTCCCATTTCAGTTTCTAGCTGGGCAATTTTTTCTTTGAGCTGGTCAATTTCATCCTGCAAACGCTGAGTATTTTGCGGCCGTACCCAGCCTACCACGGGATAACGTTCAAGCATCTGTGGCATATTCAGACGCACCGCCATTTCCAGATCACGCAGAGTTCGGTAGCTGAAAACCTGATCCATATCCTGTTGTAGCTGTTTACGGAAATCTTTAAATTTTTCTCTTAATTCTGGTTTTTGGTCATACAACTCTTGTGCACGTGCTTCTGGCTGCTCGTGCATAAAGACAATAATCGGTTTCTGCTTGCTTACTGCATAGATATATTCAAGGTGCATATATCCCACGCCAGAGACAGACTGCTCACCATACTGGCTACCCAGTAAAATTACGACATAATCACAATCATCAATCTGCCGGCGGGCAAATGCTGTGGTCAAAGGTGTGCGTTGCTCGAGGCCCCAAGAAAAAAAACCCATCCCCACCAGAGTTTGTGCCAAGACGATGCGCTCAGGTTGCATATCACTACCCGAGGTCGATATGAATACTTGATAACGCTTATCGAGCATGGCATGTCCTCATTTTTCATAATAGTTATCTTCGCTCAGCTTACTTTATTAAACTATAGCAAGAGTGCTAATTTCCCCAATAAAATTTAAAAAAATTACCAAAAATTCAACAATCTTTCTTAAAGTTTCAGATTTTGAACACTCCAGCTCAATGTAGGAGAAATTAAGTGCTGTAGGATAGGTTTCAAATTCTCAGCATTGTGTCCACTGACATAACACTGAATCCGGGTTTCAGACTCACAAGACTGCTCACCAAGCAGTTCATTTTTTATCAGGATACGGGCTGTTTGTCGGGCCACGGCCTGTCCGGAATCAACTAAAGTAAGCTGTTGTCCGAATATGGTCTGGATAGCCGGCTTTAGAAAAGGATAATGGGTACAACCCAACACCAGATGATCTACTCCCTGCTCAACTACAGGCTGCAAAATTTTCTTAAGCGTATTCAGACACTGCTGGCTCATCTGAAGCCCTTGCTCAACCAGCGGAACCAGCTCCAGACAGGTAATAGGTAAAACTTTAACTCCCGTGGGCATGGCAAAACGTTCAATTACATCTTTAATCAGGTTTCCACGAAAAGTGGCCGGCGTAGCCAGAACAGCTACAACTTTTGTTTTGCTTTGTAATACTGCGGGTTTTAAGGCAGGTACCAATCCAATAATCGGAAAAGACTCCCCATAATGCTCACGCAGGTAATCCAAGCTGAAGGCTGAAGCAGTATTACAGGCCACTACTGCCGCTTTGCAGCCTTGGCAATAAAGCCATTCAATCGCCTGTGCAGTCAGCTCACGGATATTTTGATCACTCCGCGGGCCATAGGGAACATGAGCAGTATCGGCATAATATAATATCTGTTCATTGGGCAAATGCCGGGCTATTTCCTGAGCTACTGACAGCCCGCCAATTCCCGAGTCAAAGATCCCAATGGGTGCATCCCGCGACGCATGTGGCATAGGGTTAACAAGAGTATAAAGGGGCTGTATGGCTGTCATGCGGGTTATTAGCAGTTCAGGAAATTCAGCTATAAAGCTTAAACCTCAGGTGCCTAATTGCAAGTGCAAATCACCACTTTGTAGATGCAAAATAGTCTTTCCCTCGGCATTTTCTTCAAGTTCACCATATTGAACCAGATGATAGAAACTTTGACGCTGAATCAGGGCATTGATTCCAAAGCGTACATGTACATAAGGTCGTAACTCACCCTCATATTCACGCATAAAAATTGGATGGTCTTCATCAACAATTACCACATCCTGATTAGTAGTGGTTAGCTCTATATATTGTTTACCATTGAGCTTGATCTGGTTCACCTGATTAACAAATAACGGTTCATCCTCTACTTTAATCTCAATCTGCTCGGCCGGAGTTTTTAAATAAAACTGATCATTCTCTTTCCAGAGCACACTTGAAAACAGGTCTAAAAGTGACTGTCTCTTAATCAGTTGACCTTCGTGCCACCATTCTCCATTGGCTTTTACGCTTAAATCCATTTTGCCACAACGCTTTGGCTGCCACTGGTCAACCGGGGGAATTGACCTTTTGTGACTTTGCTGTGCATCTTTTATGTATTGTGCAATGCTCAGTAAGTTTTTATCATCTTTTTGTGGCGATTCTTTCAGCTCTTCAAGCGAATTATTTTGTTTTACCATGGTTTATGCCTTGCTGACGGGAAATTAATACGACTCAGCCAATTGGCTTGATCAAGGTTTGAAACTATACTAGCCCAAACTATATTAAGACACGTTATGCAATTTGTGTCTCACAATCAAGAACACTCATGGCAGCGCCGAATTTTTCCAAGGATTACGGTGGCCACCCCTAGCGATATGAGGAGTCCTACATGGAACACGTCGAACGTGAATCGATGGAGTTTGACGTA